>JADZET010000290.1 GCA_020850375.1 Phycisphaeraceae bacterium
GGGACTTGTCCGGGGCCGGGGAGTTTTAGGCGGGGCGTAGGCGTGAGGCGAGGGTGAGATGAAAAAAGCGGATGAATGAGGAAGAGGCGTGGGTGTGAGGTTCACTCGCGGCCTGGGGTGTGAAGGATGCGAAAAAGAAAACTGGCGGAGGTCTGAAGGGGTGGTCGATGAGGCGGAAGTCCGATAAAGTGGCGTCGGTCGGGGAGGGCGGGGCGACTGATCGTATCACCGATCAGCAAGCAGGGGGCGAGACAAACGTTGTGCACCGGCGGGGGCCATGGCATCGTCTCTCGGCACGAGCAAGCGGAGAGCGGGGCCAGCGTCGGTAGAGCACGAGGGGGAGAGCGCACGACCGATGAGGGGTGACGAGGGTGACGTCTGGGCGAAAGCCCTGTGACGTGTGTGGCGGTGGCGCCGTCTGGGGAGAGTGCATGCGTGCGGGGTAGGGGGGCAAAGGCGTTGTTAGACGCGGGATTGAATCATACGTTTGGGGCTAAGGCACCGTGCGTCCCGGCTGGGCCGGGGTGCGGGACGAGCATTACGAGCGAGTGACAGATTATGAAGACCAACGGCAAGTCGTGGGTTTGGGCGTGGGCGATGCTGTCGATGGCGGCGCTGGGCGTGGCCCAGGGTCGCGTGTGGGCGGAGCCGGCGCCGGGGCCGGTGGTGGAAGAGCCCGCGGAGGATGTTCCCGCGACGCAGCCGACGGATGACGGTTCGTCGGCGACGCAGCCTTCGGAGTCGGAGGAGGAGCCGCTGACGCGCGGCGACTTCAACCTCGACGGCCGGCTGGGCCAGGCGGACGTGCCGCTGATGGTCGAGGCGTTGTCGAACCCGGCGCAGTACAGCCTGCTGGTGGGGCGTGAGATCTCGGCGGCGCAGATGCTGGAGCTGGGGGACTTCAACGAGGACGAGGTGTTCGACGCCAAGGACGTGGACCCGTTCTGGCAGGCGTTGGTGGAGGCGGAGCGCGAGGCGACGGGTGACGCGAGCGAGGACGCGGCGGCGTTGTCGGTTGAGAGCTCGCCGCAGAGCAGCGAGGTGTCGGCGCAGACGGAGACGGTTTCGGGTGATGGGGGCTCGTCGGGTTCGTCCGGCGGTGGGGACGGCGGGGAGGGCCAGGCGTCGGGTCAGGAGGGGGGAGCGCAGGGAGATCAGGCGGGCGAGGAGTCGCCGGCGGCGTCCAAGGCGCCGAAGCTGGCGGGGTTCACGAACGCACAGGGGCAGCAGCCGGGCGTGCACACGAGCCCGGGGTCGGGCGGCTCGGGCGGCGGCTCGGGCGGTGGGACGTTCGGTGGCGGCGGTTCCGGTGGCGGCGGCGGCGGCAGCGGCGGCGGGACGGCCACGGGGGGCGCCTCGGGTGGGACGTCGGGCGGCTCGACGGAGACCGGGGGGGGCACGAGCACGTCGACGGGTACGGTCGGCGGTGAGACGTCGGGCGGTGGCGCCACGGGCGGTGAGGTGGAGCCGGAGCCGGAGCCTGAGGTTGAGCCTGAGGTTGAGCCGGAGCCTGAGGTTGAGCCTGAGGCTGAGCCGGAGCCTGAGCTGACGGCGGCGATGTCGGTGGTGCCGACGGGGACGATGAGCTTCGGGTCGATCGAGGCGGGCAAGAGCAAGAGCCTGCAGGTGACGGTGCTCAGCAGCGGGACGGCGGAGCTTCGGGTGACGAACATGACGGGTTCGGGTTCGGGTTTTGGCGCGACGGGCCAGCCGGGGTCGGCCACGGGTGGGACGGGGACGTGGGCGCTGTCGCCGGGCGAGAGTCGGTCGTTCACGGTGACGTTCGAGCCGGCGTCGGCCGGGACGTACACGGGGACGGTGTCGGTCGTGTCGAGCGCGGGGTCGGCGACGATCCAGCTGACGGGCACGGCGACGGCGGCGCCGGCGCCGATGCTGTCGCTGGGGAGCGGGGCGTTGGAGTTCGGGGAGGTGTACCTGAGCGAGAGTCTCGATCGGTCGCTGACGATCCGCAACGCGGGCGATGCGCCGCTGCTGGTGACGGGTGTGACGGGCCTGCGGCAGGGATATTCCCTGGCGAGCGCGTCGTTCTCGAGCGGTGATCCGCTGGTGATCGCGGCGGGGGGGAGCGAGACGGTGGTGATCCGTTTCGCGCCGGTGCTGGCGGGGGAGGCGGAGTTGACGGCGACGGTGCTGAGCAACGCGGGCAGCGGGAGCGTGCGTCTCGAGGGCGAGGGCTCGCCGCGGCCGGCGCCGAAGCTGGCGTTGTCGCTGCAGGGCGGTGGCGATCGTCTGGACTTCGGCAGCGCGCTGCTGAACGGGGCGCCGTCGCGAGAGGTGGTGCTCAAGAACGAGGGGACGGCGGAGCTGCTGGTGAGCGAGGCGTCGGTGACGGGGACGGGATTCAGCGCCAACGTGGTCAACGGCTCGGGCGCGGGGGACGACTGGGCGATCGGGGCGGGGAAGTCGCGTTCGATGCGGGTGATTTTCTCGCCGACCGAGGCGTTGTCGTACACGGGCAGGCTGACGATCAAGAGCAATGATCCGGATCGTGCGAGCGTGACGATGGACCTGCTGGGCAGGGGCCAGTCGCCGCAGACGCCGGAGATCGTGGTGGAGCAGGACGGGCGCGGCGGGGATCTGTCGGTGCTGAGCCTGAGCCCGGTGGAGATCGGGCAGACGGCGACGGCGGAGGTGACGATCCGCAACACGGGTCGCGCGCCGCTGGAGGTGTCGCAGGTGGCGGTGGAGGGGACAGGCTTCAGCGTGGCGGGGACGACGTCGGGGTCGATCCCGATGGGCGGCGACGCGTCGCTGACGGTGGTGTTCCGTCCGACGCTGTCGGGGACGGTCGGGGGCTCGCTGCGGATCGTGAGCAACGCGTCGAACAACACGAGCTATCACGTGGCGCTGACGGGGACGGGCCTGAGCCTGGACACGGGCGGCGACACGGGCGGTGACGAGGGGGGCGACAGCGGTGGCGGGAGCGGCGGGGGCGGGTCATCGGGCGGGGACACGTCGGGCGGCGGTACGTCCGGCGGCGGGAGCAGTGGTGGCGGGACGTCGGGCGGTGGGACCAGCGGGGGGGGCACCTCCGGCGGGAGCTCGGGCGGCGACACGTCCGGGGGTGACGACGGGACGACGAACCCCAACGCGCTGACGATGGGGATCAACCTCAACTCGGTGAACTACTACAACCGAGAGATCGTGTTCGTGGACGTGTTCAAGTGGTCGAAGCGTTGGAACGCGGCGATCGTGAAGTACGGGGACTCGATTCAGCCGGACCTGGAGGTGATCGACGGCTGGCCGCGGCTCAAGCCCAACCAGGCGGCCGAGACGCTGCTGTGCCGCGAGCTCGACGCGCACTACCCGGGCGGGACGTACGTGTGCACGTTCGAGGGTCGGGGGGAGCTGCGATTCAGCTACGACGCGAAGGCGTACCGGAAGATCAACTCGAACCGCTACGAGGTGGACGTGACGCCGGGCGGGGCGGGGATCCTGTTGCAGGTGATCGCGAGCGACTCGGCGGACCCGGTTCGGAACATCAAGGTGTGGATGCCGGGGACGGAGAACGCGGCGTCGCCGTTCTATCGGCCGTTCGTGGACGGGCTGGCGTCGTTCAAGATCCTGCGGTTCATGGACTGGGGGGGTACGAACGGGAGCACGCAGGTGAACTGGTCGGACCGTACGCTGGCGAGCCGGCCGTCGCAGGACACGAACAACGGCGTGGCGTACGAGTACATGATCGAGCTGAGCAACGAGACGGGCAAGGACCCGTGGGTGTGCATCCCGCACATGGCCAGTGACGACTACGTTCGTCAGATGGCGACGCTGTTCCGTGACACGCTGGACCCGAGCCTGACGATCTACCTGGAGTACTCGAACGAGGTGTGGAACGCGGTGTTCGCGCAGTACCACTACGTCCAGGAGATGCCGAACTCGGGCAAGGAAGATCAGGCGATCATCATGCGGCGCCTGTTCGGGATCTGGATGGAGGTGTTCGCGGGCCAGGAGAGTCGGGTGGTGCGTGTGGTGGCGGGGCAGCACTACAACCCGTGGGTGTGCGAGGAGCTGCTCAAGCGGATGAACGGCGAGTTCGACGCGATCTCGATCGGGGCGTACTTCAACCCGATGAGCGAGGTGGCGGCGACGTACACGACCTCGACGCCGGTGTCGAAGATTCTGGACGACTGCGAGTCGGAGCTGCTCGGGCGCGGGATCGAGAACCTGGGCAAGCACAAGAAGATGGTTGACGACTACAGCGCGGCGCTGGGCCGGAAGATCCTGTTCCTGGTCTACGAGGGCGGTCAGCACCTGACGACGAGCGGTTGGCAGAGGGACTACGGGGCGGCGTACGCCGACGCGCAGGTGGACCCGCGGATGTACACGATCTACATGGAGCTGCTCAAGGGTTTCAAGGACCTGGGCGGGGACGCGTTCGTGGCGTTCAACTACATCAGCAAGCGGACTCCGAACTGGGGTTCGTGGGGCCACCTGGAGTACGTGGGTCAGCCGATCAGCGAGGCGCCGAAGTACCAGGCGCTGATCGACGCGGCGAACGGGAACTGGCCGTAAGCGGTCGCGGCGTCGGAGGGGGGCGTGCGGGCGATGGGCTCGCAAGGCCCCCGGCGGGATGGGCCGATATCATGGTTAACGGTTTACGTGCCGGGACGCCCCGGCGGCGGGCAGGCGCAAGGTCGGCCCGGCGATCCGCGGGGCGTGCGTACGCGTACCGTGCCATGAGGTCCTGGTGAGTCAACCCCTTACAGAAGCGGCGGTGGGTCAGGAGGCGGCGGACGGGACGACCCCGACGCCGGCGATCGGCGGTGGTGCGCGGTCGCTGCGGGCGATGGCGGTGCGGGGGTCGGTCTGGACGATGGCGGGGTTCGGTCTGAGCCAGGTGATCCGCCTGGGCGGGAGCATGGTGACGACGCGGCTGCTGTACCCCGAGGCGTTCGGTCTGATGGCGCTGGTGGGGCTGTTGATGCAGGGATTGGTGATGTTCTCGGACGTGGGGGTGGGGTCGTGCCTGGTGCGGAGCGACCGGGGGGACGACGAGCGTTTTCTGAACACGGCGTGGACGATCCAGGTGATGCGAGGGCTGGTGCTGTGGGCGGCGGCGGTGGCGTTGACGTGGCCGATGGCGTGGTTCTATGAGGAGCCCGCACTGCTGACGCTGGTGCCGATCGCGAGCCTGACGGCGGTGATCTCGGGTTTCGAGCCGACGAAGATCCACGGTTGCCGGCGGCACCTTCGGCTGGGGAAGCTCACGGCGGTGGACCTGGCGACGCAGGTCATCAGCGTGGTGGTGATGATCGGGTGGGCGTGGCTTTACCCGACGGTGTGGGCGCTGGTGGGGGGGACGCTGCTCTCGGGCGCGGCGCGGGTGGTGATGGCGATGGTGGCGCTCGACGGGCCGCGGAACTGGTTCGGGTGGGACCGTGAGTCGCGGATCGAGCTGCTGGACTTCGGGAAGTGGATCTTCTTCAGCAGCGCGGCGTTCTTCATCGGGACGCAGATGGACCGTCTGCTGTTGGGCAAGACGGTGGGGCCGGGGATGCTGGGGGTTTACAGCCTGGCGGTGATGATGTCGGCGTTGTTCGTGGACCTGAACCGCCGGCTGGCGAGGAACGTGGTGTACTCGGCGGTGTCGCGGATCTTCCGTCAGCAGCCGCACCGTCTGGGGGAGGTTTACGCGCGGGCGTCGGGGGTGATGGGGCTGATGTTCCTGCCGGCGTTGGGGATGATGATGACGTCGGGGGCGTGGTCGATCTGGCTGCTGTACGACCCGCGTTACGCGGAGGCGGGTTGGATCTTCGAGCTGCTGTGCTTTGGGGCGGCGATGCGTTGCATGCTCGAGCCGATGGAGCAGTGCCTGGTGGCGGTGGGTGTGCCGCGGTACTCGCTGGGTCAGAATTTGCTGAGGCTGGGATGGGTGGGGGTGGGGGTGCCGGTGGGTTGGATCGTGGGGGGGACGATCGGGGTGGTGTGGGCGGTGGCGACGTGCGAGTTTCCGACGATGGTGCTGTTCTACTGGGGGATGGCGAGGCGGGGGATGCTCAGCGGATGGCATGAGGCGAGGAGCTGGTCGATGGTGCTGGGCGGGGCGGCGGCGGGGTGCGGGGTGTATTGGGTTCTGAGCGGGGTGATGCGATGACGGTCAGGTCGGGCGGACAACCGCGCGTGGCGATGGTGAGCCCGGGCTGGCCGGTGGAGCATTTCTTCAACGGGATCGTGTCGTACACGACACGGATGAAGTGTGCGATGGAGGCGGCTGGGGCGCGGGTGACGATCCTGTCGGACCCGGTGATAGGAGATTTCGGGGCGGACGTGGTGCGGTTTGATGGGGCGAGGATCCACACGCGGACGTGGGAGCGGCTGCTGTACAAGGCGCTGGTGCGGGTGGAGCTGGAGTACGCGGTGGCGCGGTCGCAGGGACGGGCGATCGGGGAGGCGCTGCGGCGGATCAGCGAGGGGGGCGGGCTGGACGTGGTGCAGATCCCGGACGCGTACGGGTGGTCGCATTACCTGCGGCCTGCGAGCCCGGCGCCGGTGGTGGTGCGTCTGCATGGGCCTTGGTTCTTCAATGAGGTGATGGCGGAGGGGGTTCGTCCGGATCGGAAGTATCGGAGGCGGGTGGCGCGGGAGAGGCTGGGGATTGCGGGGGCGGACGGGATCAGCTCTCCGAGCCTGGCGGTGCTGGAGGCGACGCGGGAGTATTACGGATTGGAGCTAGCGGGGGCGCGGGTGATCGCGACGCCGATTGAGCCGTTGGCGGAGAGGGATCTGTGGCGGGGGTCGGGGTCGGGGCCGCGAAGGATCGTGTTCGTGGGGCGGTTCGATCGGCACAAGGGGGGGGACCTGGTGATCGAGGCGTTTGCGCGGGTGGCGGCGAGGCGTGGGGACGTTCGGCTGATGTTTGTCGGGCCGGACCGGGGGGTGCAGACGAGGGCGTGGGGGTGGTTGGGGATTCGGGAGTTTATTGAGCGGGTGGCACCGGAGGCTGGGGTGCGGGAGCGGATCGAGTGGTTGGGTAAGCGAACGCCGGCGGAGATCCGGGAGCTGCGGGCGGGGGCGTCGGTGGTGGTGGTGCCGTCGCGGTGGGAGAATTTCGCGAACACGCTGCTGGAGTCGGTGATCGCGGGTTGCCCGACGGTGGCGAGCCGGACGGGCGGGTTGCCGGAGATTGTGGAGCACGAGCGGAACGGGCTGCTGTGCGAGGCGGACAGCGTCGAGTCGCTGGCGCACGAGGTGGGGAGGCTGCTGGACGACGGGTCGTTGGCGAAGAGACTGGGGGGTCGGGCGCTGGCCGATGCGCTGGAGCGTTACTCGCCGGCGACGGCGGCGCGGGAGCACCTGGCGTTCTACGAGGCGGTGGCGAGATGATTGTGCTGGTGCAGATCGCGTTGTTCGGGTGGGTGCCGGCGCTGGCGGTGATTTTTCTGCTGTTCCCGCCGCGTCAGGCGGTGGTGGTGTCGTTGATGACGGGGTGGCTGCTGCTGCCGCTGGCGGGTTTCCCGCTGCCGGGGCTGCCGGACTACACGAAGGTTTCGGCGACGTGCGCGGGGGTGTTCTTCGCGGCGTTGGTGTTCGACGGGGGGAGGATGATGTCGGTGCGGTGGGGGTGGTGGGACCTGCCGCTGGCGATCTGGGTGGTGTGCCCGATGTTCTCGGCGATGGCGAATCGGCCGGACCTGTCGCTGTATGACGGGATGTCGCTGACGATGGAGTACATGATCCAGTGGGGGATGACCTATTGGCTGGGTCGGGCGTACTTCGGGGACTGGGAGGGGATGCGGGAGCTGGCGGTGGGGTTTTTTGCCGCGGCGCTGGGTTATGTGCCGTTGTGTCTGTTTGAGCTGAAGATGAGCCCGGTGCTCAACGCCAGGGTGTATGGGTTCTCGCAGTCGGCCTGGACGGGCGAGCGTGGGGGCGGGTGGCGGCCGGTGGTGTTCATGCAGAACGGGCTGGCGCTGGCGATGTGGATGTGCATGGCGGCGATGCTGGGGTGGTGGCTGTGGAAGACGGGGGCGGTGAGGAAGGTTTGGGGGATGAGCATGGGTTGGTGCCTGGCGGCGGTGGGTGGGGTGGCGCTCTTGAGCCGGGGGATGGGTGCGATCGTGCTGATGCTGATCGGGGCGGGGAGCCTGTGGGTGCTGGGCAGGGTGCGGGGTCGGTGGCTGGTGTGGGGGCTGATGGCGATCGCGCCGCTGTACATGATGCTGCGGACGCCGGGGGTGTGGCATGGTGAGCCGATCGGGGCGCTCGCGGGGGTGGTCAGCGCGGACCGTCAGGAGTCGTTCGAGTTCCGGCTCAAGAACGAGGACATGCTGGTGGACAAGGCGATGCAGCGGGCGTGGTTCGGTTGGGGGGGGTGGGGGAGGAACCGGGTTTTCGACGAGGGCGGGAATGACATCTCGGTGACGGATGGTTGGTGGGTGATCAACCTGGGGGTGTGCGGGAGGGTGGGTGCGGCGGCGTGGGCGACGGCGATGCTGCTGCCGGTGGGGATGTTCGTGAGGAAGTGGGGGAGGGCGAGCTGGTCGCACCCGACGGCGGCGGCGGGGGCGGCGATGGCGATGCTGCTGTGCATGACGATGCTCGACGGTCTGATGAATGCGAACCTCAACCCGCTGATCGCGGTGGGGGCGGGCGGGTTGATGGGGCTGGGGACGATGAAGGCGACGGCGCGGGAGGAGGCGGCACCTACGGTGGCGCGGCGGGAGACGGGAGGTCGGGCGTGGGCATGAGAGTGCTTTACATGGCGGGGCCGGGGGACGTGATCGGGACGTACCGGCACTGGAAGGAGGGGCGGGACGACCCGGGCCAGGTGGCGATGACGTACTCGGGTCAGTTCTATGACGTGATGCGGGAGATGGGGTTTGAGGCGTATGTGGTGGCGAATCACCACCGGCGTGAGGTGGTGAAGGAGGCGGGGATCACGATCGAGCATCGTCCGCTGCCCTGGATGAACCGGGTGCGCGGGGGTTTTCACGCGGGGTGGACGTGGTATTCGCGGGGGCTGGCGCGGACGGCGCGGGCGTGGGGGGCGGACGTGGTGGTGCCGATGATGGGGACGCATCTGTTCCCGATGGGGGAGCTGCGCGGGCGGGGGGTGCGGATCATTCCGTCGATCCAGTGCGTGCTCTGGCCGAAGTTTGTCGGGCCGCGGAAGTTGTGGAGGGTGGTGCACCGGCTGGATCGGGAGGTGCTGAGCAAGGACTGCGCGGCGATCCTGAGCGCGTCGGAGGACATCAACGAGCAGGTGCGGGAATTGACGGGCGGGGTGCACGCGCCGCTGCGGACGTTCCTGCCGACGTACCGGGCGGAGGCGTTCGCGGAGATCGAGAAGGTTGCGTGGGGGACGCGGCCGTTCCGGGTGGTTTACGCGGGGAGGATCGAGCGGGACAAGGGGGTGTTTGACCTGCTGACGATCGCGCGGGAGCTGCGGAGCAAGGGGGTGGTGTTCGAGCTGTGCGGGAATGGGTCGGTGCTGGAGGAATTGAGGCACGCGTCGGCGGGCCTGGGCGCGGCGTTTGTCTGCCATGGGCACTGCGATCGGGCGACGATGAAGAGGATTTATGGGCGGAGCCACGTGGTGGTGGCACCGACGGCGCTGGGGTCGGTCGAGGGGTTTAACCAGGTGGTGGTGGAAGCCGTGCTGGCGGGTCGGCCGGTGGTGACCTCGACGCTGTGCCCGGCGATCGGGACGGTCAGGGGGGCGGCGGTGGATGTCGAGCCGAGCGACGTGGCGGGGTATCGGCGGGCGATCGAGCGGCTGAGCGAGGACCGGGCGTACTACGAGCAACTGGCGGGGAGCACGGCGGGGTACGCGCAGGGGTTCTATGATCCGCGGCAGGGGTGGGGGGCGGCGCTGCGGGAACTGCTGATGAAGCGGGAGGATCGTGGGTGATCGAGCGTCTGACGAACTACGCGCGGAAGATTCCGATCATGGCGTTGTGCCGGCGGTGGCCGGCGCGGCATGTCACGACGGCGGGGATGGAGGAGGGGTACACGATCGTGCTGCCGGCGCCGGCGGACATGCCGTTCCTGGCGCGGATCGCGCTCGAGA
>JADZET010000291.1 GCA_020850375.1 Phycisphaeraceae bacterium
ACCGCCTGATCACCGTCGACGCTCGCTTCCACGGCCAGACGACCAACCCCGGCGACCCGCAGATCCTCCACAGCGAGCTGGCCAAAGACCTCGCAGCCCTCTGCGACAAGCTGGGCGTCCGCCGGGCTCACTTCCTGGGCATCTCCTCGGGCGCGATGCAGCAGTTCCACCTGGCGTTGGGACGGCCCGACCTGGTCCAATCCATGACGCTGGTCGTCGGCACGCACATCTTCGACGACTACGCCAAGCAGGCAGTCAGGGAGATCGCGGCCAACAATCGCGCCAGATTCCTCGCCGAACCGCTCGACGATCCCACCAGGCAGGCCCGCCGGCTCAAGATGAACGACCAGTGGGAGGGCTCGGTCATGGCGCCCGGTGATCACGCCCACACCCCCGCCCAGCTCCGCACGATCACGGCCCCGGCCCTGATCGTCCACGGCGACCGCGACGTCTTCTTCCCCGTCCGCATCGCCACGGAGATGTACACGTCCCTGCCCAACGCCGAGCTGTGCGTCCTGCCTCGCTGCGGGCACGAGGTGCCGGATCGCTTCGCCGGCTTCTTCGTGCAGATCGTGCTGGATTTCCTGGGATGCAACCCCATCGTCAAGGCCTGAGCCCGCGGCGCACGTCAGGTCGACCCGATGACCACGCTGTCGCGGGGGAAGTCGGCGTGGCGCGACGGGCGGATCGAAACGTCACGCCCCTGTCTGACGATGATAGAATCAGAGTTCTTTCCCAAGGAACCCACCCATGCCCAAGATCCCCGTCCGCGACATCGAGATCAACTACGAAGAGCACGGCGTCGCCGATGGCGAGCCTCTGATGATGATGCATGGGTTTGGGGGCGCTCTCCGCGGGCTCGATCGGTTTCTCGAACCGCTGGGCGCCAAGCACCGGCTGATCACGGTCGACTGGCGCGGCCACGGTCAATCGACCAACCCCGGCGACCCCCAGATCCTCCACAGCGAGCTGGGCAAGGACCTCGCGGCCCTCTGCGACAAGCTCGGCATCCGCCGGGCCCACTTCCTGGGTTTTTCTTCGGGCGCCATGCAGCAGTTCCCCCTGGCGTTGGGACGGCCTGACCTGGTCCAGACCATGACGCTGGTCATCGGCACGCACATCTTTGATGAGCACGCCCAGCAGAAGGTCTCCGAGATCGCGGCCAACCAGAAGGCCAAGTTCCTCGCCGAGCCGCTCGAGGACCCCGCCAGGCAGGCCCGCCGGCTGGTGATGAACCAGCAGTGGAAGGGCTCCGTCGTGGCCCCGGGCGATCACGCCTACACGCCGGCCCAGCTCCGCACGATCACCGCGCCGGCCCTGATCATCCACGGCGACCGCGACGTCTTCTTCCCCGTCCGCATCGCCACGGAGATGTACACCTCCCTGCCCAACGCTGAGCTGTGCGTCCTGCCGCGCTGCGGGCACGAGGTGCCGGAACGATTCGCCAATTTCTTCGTGCAGATCGTGCTGGATTTCCTGGGGCGAAACCCCATCGTCAAGGCCTGAACCGGTGTCGCACGTCAGGCCGGCTCGATGATGACGTTGCCGTAGGTGATGTCGGTGTGGTGAGCGACCAGCAGCGCGCTGCCGGCGGCGAGCTCGCCCGCCTGCCCATCGCCCTCGATCATCCACGCGTCCGGCTCAGCCTCGCCGTCGGCCCAGTACTTGGCGGCATACCGGCTCGTCGCGTTCGGGCGCGACTGCACGCGGAACTTGGTCATGTAACGCCGGCCAAGCTCCACGCGGAAGCTGCCGTCGTTGGTGGCGATGTGCCCGCCGCGACCGCCGGTGATGAACGCCCGCCGGTCCTGATGCTCACGCAGCCAGCCGTAGAACGACAGCCCGCCGAGCGGGTTCCACCCCCGCCGCGGCCGCATGTCGCCCCAGTCGTAATGCCCCTGCCACCGCAGCAGCACGCCCGCCGATTGGCCATAGCTCGGCCAGCGGAACGACGCGGGGCAGTCGCTGAAACCGTGGAACGTCACCGGCAGCGTCACCTGGTAGTCCGTCCAGCGCATGTCGCCGAGCGCCACGACTCGGTCGTAGTGCAGCTCGACCGGCCGGACGCCGCCGGGCTCGAGCCGCCAGAGGCCGTCGACGACCTGGGCCACGTCGTTGATGTTCTTGGACGTGCTCCAGTCGATCGTCATCGGCAGCGGCGCCGCCGGCCCGAGCTGGACGTGCAGCCTGATGATCGCCTCCGCCTCGTCGCCGTCCATGTCGTTGGCGACGATCCGCAGCGTGTGCTCGCCCTCGGCCAGCCCCTCGGTATCGAGCTCGATGTTGAAGTCGCCCAGCGACCGCAGCCGAAACGCCGTCGGCCCCATCGGCAGCGGGTTCATCTCGCCCTTGAGCCCCCACCGCACGGAGCTGACGCCCACGGGGCTCGTGGCACGCCCCAGGATGTTGATGTACTTCTGCGGCGTGCCGTGATGGCCAAACCGCTGCTCGGACCCGTACCAGACGTCGACGCGCAGCTCTCGACTCATGGGATAGCGCTCCTGCCCGGATGGGGAACAGGTGTAGCGGGCTGCTGACTGCGAAGCAAATCCGTCTATTGAACGGGCGTGATCCACTCGAGCCTGTACTGAGCGAACACGTCCTCTCTGGGCGTGAACGCTTTGGGATCATCCAGGCTGCCGAGGGTGACGTCGATCTCGCGCTCAGCCCGCCCACCGTCGCCCAAGTACGAGATCGGCGTGCCGCACTTGGGGCAGAATGTCCGCGTGCCGCCGCAGCCGTCGCAGCTCGCCTTGGGGTACTGGCCCGAGCGGACTTCCACCAGCTTGCCCTGCGTGAGCCTGAAGTCCGCCGTCCTGACCGTCACCCAGGGCAGCGCGCCGGCCCCCGACGATTTCTTGCAGCCGGGGCAGTGGCAGACCGTCACGTTCAGCGGATCGCCCGTGATCTCGTACCGGATATGGCCGCAGAAGCAGCCGCCTGCGTACGTCATCGGAGTCTTCTCCTGTGCCGGGGCCTGCCCGGTGGTGTCCGTCGTCCTGGAAACGCCTGCACATCCCACAAGACCCATCGCCACGAGCATGATGATTCGGTGCATGATCTTTCCTCGATTGAACACTCGGATGCTTTGAAAGGTTCCGACGCTCGCCTGATCCCGTGGAGTTGAGGTCACATCGCCTGGCGGGCACGTTCGATATGAACCGCCGCTTGCACTTCCAGGGCCGCCATCTGGTCAACCACGTCGGCTAGTCTCTCTCTTCCAGCGGCGGAGCTGAAGGCCTGCGAGCTGGTGTCCGCGATGGCAAGCTTGCGCAGGACCTGCTCGTAAAGATCCGCCGCCGTGTGCAAGGGGTCAGCGACCTTCTTCCCATGACGGTCAGCCATCCGGCGCAGGTAAGGCGAAGCGCTCTTTCGATTGCGCGTCGTGCAGCCGACGATGTTGGCGCTGTAATGGGCGGGGCCACAGCGCTGGCCCTCGCGCAGCAATTGCGACCAAAGCGCGAACGCCCCTTGACCGCTGAGGTAGGACGAGGATCGCTCAAGGGGACAGGCCTCGCTTGCCCCGTCGCCCCAGCGGTCCTGGTGCAACTGGATGATGAACGTCAGGCTCTGGGCATCCGCTTGCAGGCGGTCCATGGGCTGAACCGGCTCGCCAGGAACAATGACATTCCACGGATAATGGCCCAGCCGGACGATCTGTGCCACGTCGGAGCAGACGATCTGCCCCAGCAGCGGCGGCGATCCCTCATCACACCCGGTGATCACCCAGATGTCGTGCTCAACGCCCACGACGGGCCGGCAGGCCTGAAGTGCACGCGTCACCGAGGCGTGGTGGTAACGCTGGTAATGCCGGCTCTCGTCCGCGCGGTACTCCGCCTCGTGCAGGGGCAACGTGGTCAACGTCACGCCATGGGCGCGTCCCAGGAAATCCAGCCGCAGCAGCGCCCCCCACGAATCGAGAGGCCACCACCCCAGGTCCAGTTCCTTGACCTCCGCGCCATAGGGCGTGAGCGTCCGATCAGCCTGCAGGATGAACGCCAGGCCGCTGTCGCCCGCCACGGTGTCGTCGTCGCACGACGCGCCGCAGTAGCTCATGACCATCTGGTAAGCGCGGGCAAATCGATTGCCGCCCCTGCGGCCGGTCGGCGGGTTCGGCAGCAGATAAGCATCCGACGCCGCGGGCTGATGCGAACTGTCCAATGGCCGCATGCCGACGACGACCTGGCGGAATTGCTCCCAGCTCTTGAACCCATACAGCCGGGCCAGCGAGAACTGCACCTCCGCCAGCGTCACGTCCGCGGCCAGAACTTCCGCGTCGGTTGCGTCGACCAGTCGGTTCAAGTGCCTGAGCACGCCGCAGATGCTGGTATCGCCCGCGCGATGACGCTTGAGAATCGCCTTGGCCTCATTCTTGAGGTGTTCCAGATCGGGCCGGATCGGCAGGACATAAGACATGATAAACTTCCCTTTCGCGTGCCCCCAGGGCCTGCGAACATGGGCATACCGCGCGTCAACAAACGGGCCGCATCTGGTGGCTGTGTCTTACTCGATCGCGTCAATCACCCGCTCGACGTGCCCGATCGCCTCCAGTTCCAGCCTGGCGACCTGATCGACGTGGTCCGCCAATTGACGGCGTTTCTCCGCATCCTTGGAGATGTTCTGAGGGTCGATCAGCTTGACCTGTTCCAGCACCTTCTCGTAAGCAGCCGCGGCTGCGCGCAGTTCCTCGGCGGCCTGGCCCTGGCGACGCTCGGCAACGCCGCGCAGAAACGCCACCGCCGCCGCGCGGTTGTCCAGGAGGCTGCGCCTGACGTTGGCGTGATGCATGTCCTCGATCGGTTCGTCCATGTTGCGGAGCAATGCCGCCCAGGCCGCGTAAGCCTTCTGGCCGGTGAATCGGCGATGGCGCCATTGGGCTTCGGTCGGGCCGGCCTGATCGTGGGCCAAGGACACAGCGTGGCGCAGCGCGGCCAGGTCAGCCTGGTTGACGTCCATGGTGTCGAGTTGCTGGCCCAGCATGATCACGCCGAACGGCCAATCCGCGGAGTAACCATCCTTCCCCTGGGCATCTACGGCGCATCGTCCCCATACCGGCGGCCGGTCGGCGGCGACATCCCTGTCATAGCCGGTGATCACAAAACCGAAGTCCGCATCCGAGGGGCAGAATGTCACCAACGCAGGGCGGCCGGCATCGATCTGCCGCACCACGTCGGGATGGATCCGTTTCAGATAGGAATCTCGGATGTCATCTTTCGACTTCGGCCACTGAGCCGAGTCATAGAACGCACCAATTTCCCTCAACTCGTAATTCACCGCGCGGGACAGGAAATCGCGGTGTAGCTTGAGCCCCCACGGGTCCAGAGGCCACCATCCAGCATCGACCTTGCCCTCCCATTGCTCCTCGGTATCGACCTGGAGAATGAAGGCCAGGCCCGACAAGCCCATCAGCCGGTCGTAGGAGATCGGCGTGCCCGCGTGGGCGAGCAGTGTCTCAAGCCCGCGGATGTAGCCGTTGCCTTGACCCTTGGCGAGTGGAACGTCATCGATCCAGACCCGCCCGCCTTCGCGTTGCATGTGAGCTGGTTGCGACGAGGCGCCGGCCGCGCAGAACGCAACGGCCGCCACGGCAACCCACACGCTTGCCGGCCGCAGGAAACCACCAGGAACGAAGGCGACGTCGAGGCAATTGAAGAGAGATGCGAACATGCATACCTTCCTTTTACATGCGTCCGGGGCCTGCGAACACGGACTAAAAAGAAGGTTCAGATTGTCGGACGCGTCCATTGAAGGTGGACTAAGTCCTTCCCGCAGGCGGGGGGCGTCCTTCAACGCCTTGCCTGTTGTACCCCCACTTCTGCGGAGTGTCAAAGCTTTTTAGCAATCCCCTGCCAGACCATCGTAAACGGCAGCGCTCGGCGACGCTCACGCTGACCGTGGAACCGTGCGTGGGCGCGTGGGTGATTGCTGCCCATGCACCACCAGCGATGTCGCGTCAAGGCATCATCACGCATGACCGGGGCGGAGGTTTTCCCCGCGACCAACACCGCAACACATTGCTTATTAGATACTTGCAGTGATCTTCCTCGCCGCTCCCCTTCTGGCACCCCCGTTGCCATGAACCATCCATCGCCCGGAGAAAAGACGCAGAGAGACGCCAGAGAGAAGAGAGACCCGGGGGTGGCCTGGAAAACCACCCCCACCCCCCCGGAAGTGACAGACATGCCTCCGGGGGCGGGGACGGGGACGGGGCGGACGGGGAAAAACGCTTTTAGAGAGCGTCGTTGCAGTCGGTAATTGGGGGGACTGCGGAAGACAGGAAAAGTAGACGCGCCGGCCATTGACCTTTTTCCGCACAAAACGCGGAAGTTGCGGTCAAATGGCCCCATTTTATTCTTGAAATTTGTCGCCTCCCGAGGGACAAATAACTTTGGAGGCGTGTCGCTAACCGGAGGCTGGAGGGAGAAAGACCCATGCAGTACAGCAAGTCTCGACGGTGGGTGGTTATGGCATGCGCCGTGACCACGGCGGTGGTCGGCTTCCAGGCCAGGGCGGACGTGCAGCAATCGCACGCCACGGCCAGGGTGATCACCCGGGCCACGGCCAACCCGACCGGGACGCAGGTGGTCCCGCTCAACCGCAGCGGCCGGCTGCACGTCGGCGTGGTGGTCCCACGCGCAGCCTCGGCAACGTACGTCATCAACGGCCGATCCGACCTCTCGGCGCCCCGGCCGCGGCTGATCGACGTGCGACTGGTCAACATCACCGTCCAGCTCGATCCCACGCGCGACTACCTCCGCCAGGGGTACGGGCTGATCGACGAGCAGTGCTTCATCCCGCAGGCCCAGTCGCTGTGGCAGAGCATCATGCTCAACAAGGCCAGCGTCGTCCGCCGGGCCGACGTGCTGCCGCCGCTCGCGCCCCTGCCGCAGCCGCGGGCGATCATCCTCAAGCCCGGCTTCCTCATGCCCGACGAACCCAAAGATCAGGGGCCGGTCGAGCCCAAAGAGACGATGAACCCCATGGCCATGCGTGAATGACCATGCCACGCCGTCGTGGGAAAAAAGGAAAATGCTCCCCCTCCTGATCGCGCATGACCTCCCCCAGCGGGAGGTCATGCTGCTTCCGGCCACCCCCCCCGCCCCCGGAAGTGAGGCCGGAGAATCGACGTGACCGCCGGGATCGCCGGCGGATGGGGTATGCTTGCGGCATGGTCCATCCAGACGCTCGGCCCACGCTGGAACATCCGACCGACGCAGCGCGGATCGCGGACACCGCGAGAACCGCTCATTCACGGGCCTGGGCGGCGGCGGCGCTGCTGCTGCTGGCGCCCGTGCCGAGCCTGACCGTCTTGATCTGGCTGCACGGCGCCACCGGGGCGTGGGGCCAGGCCATCGCGGCGATCGGCAAGCTCTGGCTGATCGGCCTACCCGTCGCGTGGCTCGTCCTGCGAAAAGGTTCCGCGGAGGTAGCCCAACCTCTGCGGATTTCACGGGAAAAACAGGGTGAAATGGCGCGCCCTGTTGCCGGACTGGTCGAAGGTTTGGCCTGGGGGCTGGGGATCTTCGCGGCCATCGTCGGGGCGTACGTCGCGGTCGGCTGGGCGTGGATCGACGCGCCGGCCATGCGGTCGGTGCTGGCCGAAAAAGGTCTGGGCCATCCGTGGATCTACGCCGGCCTGGCCGGGTACTGGTGCCTGGTCAACGCCTTGCTCGAGGAATACGTCTGGCGGTGGTTCATCCACGAGCGGGCCGGCGAACTGCTCTACGGCGATCGCTGGCCGAGCGGCGGCGTGAATCCGGCCTCACGGAGGTGGCTGGCGCCGGCGCTGATCACCAACCTGCTCTTCGGCGTGCACCACGCCCTGGCGCTGGGCGCCTACACCGACTGGCGCGTCACCACGGCGGGCACCACGGGCGTCTGCCTCGGCGGGATGATCTGGTCGTACCTGCTGCACCGCCACGGCACACTCTGGCCGGCCTATGTCAGCCACGTCCTGGCCGACCTGGCGGTCTTCGGCGTCGGGGCGTGGATCATGCTCAGCGGCGCGTGATCGCGTGCGCCGCCCAGGTCATCGGTTCATCAACGTTACGTGCGGCCGCGGACAAAAAAAGCGAGCCCAGCAGCGGGGGTTGGAGCTGCCGGGCTCTGGTGTGGTTCGAACGCGTGGCCGTACAAGGCAGGAGCATCAACGTGTGGGAATCGGACGCGTCGGGGGAGACATCCCGCCGCACCCGTAAGAGCATCGCAACCCGACTGGGCCACGCGTCAACCAGGACCTATGTTGTCTAGTGACACCCTCCTCTTACCTTCGCCCCGTTGCGCAAAACAACAACCCCTCGGCGCCGGACTTTGTCAGGAACGTCCTCCCGAGTGGGCCCCCGTCATCTCAAGTTTGGCTCGGAACTCCCTCACATCAGCCAATTCAAGATGCAGCCCCTGACCCGTCAATCCTAAAGCGCAAAACCGCTTCCGCCAACACATTCGTGCAAGTTTCGATGGGGAAAATGCGTCAAAACAAGGCATCTTGGCGGGTTCTGAGGCGATCTGCGTGAAGCTGGGAAGAAATGAC
>JADZET010000292.1 GCA_020850375.1 Phycisphaeraceae bacterium
GCATCGCCGCCGTCCTGCTCGAGGTCGTCGACGAGGCTGACCCGATCCAGATCGGCGACGTCGAGACCTACACCGTGGTCGTGACCAACCAGGGCTCGGCCGCCGAGACCGACATCCAGATCGTCTGCACCCTCGAGGACGCCATGCAGTTCGTCTCCGCCACCGGCGTCACGGCCGGCACGGCCTCGGGCAGGACCGTCACCTTCGCTCCCCTGGCGGAACTGGCGCCCAAGGCCAAGGCCGTCTGGAAGCTCCAGGTCAAGGCCCTCAAGCCCGGCGACATCCGCTTCAAGACCTCGATGACCACCGAGCAGTTGACCCGTCCCGTCGAGGAGACCGAGGCCACCAACTTCTACGAGTAAACCCCGCGGGTTGAACGCTTCGACTTGATCACGCTCAACGCCATCGGCCGGGCCCGCGCCCGGCCGATTTTTCATCCGTGATCCGACGACGACGCGCTCGCCTGGACCGGTCCCCCCCGATCGTTTACACTAATTTCTGTCATGACTGAAACGACCGAAATATTCCAAGCTCCTGGAAACCCGGCAGACGCTCCCGGCGAGCGCCTGCAACTGACGCCCGTCATGGAGCGTTTCATCCTTCACTGGGGCGACATGGGACCCCGCTGGGGCATCAACCGCACCATCGCCCAGATCCACGCCCTGCTCTACATCTGGCCCACCCCCCTGACGGCTGAGCAGATCGCCTCGACCCTCTCGGTCGCCCGCTCCAACGTCAGCGTCAGCCTCCGCCAGCTCCAGGAGTGGGGCATCGTCAAGCCCGTCCGCCTGTTCGGCGACCGCCGGGACCACTTCCAGACCATGACCGACGTCTGGGAGATGTTCCGTCTGATCATGGCCGAGCGCCGCAAGCGCGAGATCGACCCCACCCTCGAGGTCCTCCGCCAATGCGCCGCCCAGGCCCGCACGCCCGGCTCGGCCGATGCCCACGCCCGGCAGAAGCTCGACGAGCTCCTGGGCTTCTTCGAGACCGTCACCCGCTGGCACGACCAGTTCCACGGCCTGGCCCGCCCGGCCCTGATCCGCCTGGCCAAGATGGGCAGGCACGTCCGCAAGCTGCTGCGAGTCGCCTCATGACCACCACGGCCCGCACATCTTCGGCGTTCCAGACCGACCACCGAGCCCCGGCGGTCGAGCCGTTGCGGCTCGTCCATCCGGCGGCGGAGGTGGTCTTCCTGACCGCCCGATGCCCCTGGCTGTGGCGCGTTCTGATCGAGGCGCCCCCCTCGTCGGGCAACACCGCGCCGTCCCGTCGCTGGCTTCGACCCGAGGGACATGCGGACCAGTTGCTGCTGACGATCGGCCAGCGACGGGACTGGCATCTGCACGTCCAGTCCGGCCCCAGTCCGGCCGCGGGGCGGACGCCGGACACCACGCCCCAACCGGTCGCCCGCGAGCCCGAGATGTTCGCCTCCGTCGAGATCGCCGCCGTGGCCGAGGGCCGGCACGCGTGGGCCTCTCTGGCGCATTTTGCGACGCCTGCCGGCTGCCCGCTGGACCTGGCGGTGGCGTACGGCCTGAGCCACAAACCCCTGCAAATCGAGGGGGATTCGCCTTCCAAGGAAGGGGCCTGGTGCAGCCTCCAAACCTCGCATGGCTCGCTCGTCTGCTCGTCTAAACCAAGGCCCTTGGCGTCCGGCGGAGACACCGCCTTCGACGCGATGCGCCTGACGTGGACGGACCCTGTGCCCCGCGTGTTTGACCTCTTGCTCGTGGGGGGCAGGACGGTGGGGCTGGACGCCACGATCGAACAGGCCGAGTTGCTCCATCGCCTGACGGGCACACCCGGTCAGATGCGCATCATCGCGGCCCATCTGTGCACCGATGCCGAGCTGCACTACACGCGCCCGCGCTGCTGCTTCGTCGAGGCCGCTCGATACGTCTAGCTGTTTTTTTGCCCCACCACCATGCCGCTGCTGATCGACGGCTACAACCTCCTGCACGCCACCATGCCGCCGAGCCTGGCCGGCCTGGATGAGGAGGGGTTGTGCCGGCTGCTCGCCCGATCGCCCTGGCACGGCCAGAGCATCCGCGTGGTCTGCGACGGCGTGCCCAAGCCCGACACGCCCTCGGCCTCGCCGGCGCCGGAGGTCGACCTGATCTACTCCGGCCGCAAGCGGTCAGCCGACGACCTGATCATCGAGTTCATCGACGCCGACTCAGCCCCCCGCCGCCTCCTGGTCGTCAGCGACGACCATCAGATCCAGAAGGCCGCCCGCCGTCGCCGGGCCTCACCGGTCGCCTGCGCGGCCTTTGTCTACCAGCTCAGCACGCTCAACGCCACGAAACCCTCCCTCGAACTCGAAGCCGACCGGCCGACCGACCTCGACGCCGGCGAGGTCCGTCGATGGCTCAAGGAGTTCGGCCTCGATGACCGTAAGGCGTGAGGCTTCGTCTACCCGTAACATGTGTCCCGCTTCGGCACTTGACGCCCCGCCCGCCCAAGCCCGACAATTCATGCCCACGACCACGCCACCCACACCTTCCAAGGTCCCCTCGTGAGTGAACCCCGTTACCAGCGCGTGCTCCTGAAGATCAGCGGCGAGGCCTTCTGCAAGACCGGAGGCTTCGGCATCGACGGCGAGGAGCTCGAGGTCATCGCCCGTGAGATCTCGGCCGCGGCGCTGCTCGGAACGCAGTTGGCCGTCGTTGTCGGCGGCGGCAACATCATCCGCGGCGCCTCGCTGGCCCAGCAGGGGCACGTCACCCAGACCACGGCCGACTACATGGGCATGCTCGGCACGGTGATGAACGGCCTGGCGCTCAAGGAGATGCTCGAGAAGCTCGGACAGCCCGCCCGCGTCCTGAGCGCCCTGCAACTGACCGCCGTGGCCGAGACCTTCATCCGCGGCCGGGCCATCCGCCACATGGAGAAGGGCCGCGTGGTCATCTTCGTCGCCGGCACGGGAAACCCCTTCTTCACCACCGACTCCGCCGCCGCTCTCCGCGCCGCCGAGATCAACGCCGACGTCCTGCTCAAGGCCACCAAGGTCGACGGCATCTACGACGACGACCCGATGAAGAACCCCAAGGCCACGCGGTTCGACAAGCTGACCTTCAGGGAGGTCATCGACCGTCGACTCAAGGTGATGGACCTGACCGCCTTTAGCATGTGCATGGAGCGCAACATCCCCATCATCGTCTTCAACATGAAGAAGGCCGGCCACATCGCCCAGGTGGTGCAGGGCGAGAGCAAGGGCACGACCGTCACGCTCGAGTAACCAGATACGACATCACGAGCCGCGAGCGTCAGCGAGCGGTTTTTTAGGAGCCTGCCATGGACCTCGACGAAATCCAATTGACCGCCGAAGAGGCGATGACCAAGGCCGTGGACTATCTCAAGCAGGAGCTGCGCGGCATCCGCACGGGCCGGGCCTCGACGGCCCTGGTCGAGTTCATCAAGGTCGACTACTTCGGCTCGGCCACCGACCTGCGCTCGCTGGCCCTGATCAGCACGCCCGAGGCCACGCAGATCCTCATCAAGCCCTTCGACGCCGGCACGGTCCAACTGATCGTCAAGGCCATCCAGACCTCCGGCCTGGGCCTCAACCCCATGAGCGAGGGCAAGCAGATCCGCCTGTCCATCCCTCCCCTGACCGGCGAACGCCGCCAGCAACTCATCGGCTCGGTCAAGCACATGGCCGAGAACGCCAAAGTCACCGTCCGCAACGCCCGCCGCGACGCCAACAAGCACATCGAGGCCGCCGCAAAGGACAAGACCCTGCACGTCTCCGAGGACGAGATCGAAAAGGCCAAGGAAGAGATCCAGAGCCTGCTCAAGCAATACGAGAAGGCCGTCGACGACGCGGCCGAGCAGAAGCGGAAAGAAATCGAGACGGTATAAGACGGCGCAAGGCGTAGATACTCCATGAGTGGCGGGGATTAGTGATGGATTGACTCGTTTGCGCCGTGGGGGAGCGTCGTGCCGCTCCCCCACACCCCCTTGACGATTCGGATTCCCATCAAAATCCTTCCCGGTTTCCTTCGTGCTCTTCGTGTCTTCGTGGTTCATCTTCCCCCGAAAATTCCGCTAAACTTAATCGCTCGCCATGACCACGCTTGCCCACGATCTTCGCATCGACGACGTCATCGCCGGCCACGCCCGCCTGAGCGTGGCCGGCGCGATGCGGCTGTACCGTGAGGCGTCCCTGCACGACCTGGGCCGGTGGTCGACCGCCGTGGCCGAGCGCATCCACGGCCCGCGCGTCCGCACCTACGTCATCGACCGCAACATCAACTACACCAACGTCTGTTCCGCCTCGTGCACGTTCTGCGCTTTCAAGCGCGACCTCGGCGAGCAGGGGGCCTACACGCTCAGCCGCGAGCAACTCCACGAGAAGGTCCGCCAGCTCGTGGCCATCGGCGGGACGCAGGTCCTGCTCCAGGGCGGCATGCACCCGGAGCTGCCGATCGAGTTCTACGAGGAGATGCTGCGGGGCTTAAAGAGCGAATTTCCCGGGGTCCACGTCCACGGCTTTTCGCCGCCAGAGTTCGTCGAGTTCGTCGCGGTGTTCGATCTGCCGGGCTTCCCGCGCACGGAGCCCAAGAAGAGCCACGAACTGCCCCCGGAAGTCTGGCAGGCCAAGCTCGAAACCATCATGCGTCGCTTGCAGGCGGCCGGCCTCGACTCGATTCCGGGCGGCGGCGGCGAGATCTTCGCTGAGCACGTCCGCCGGCGGATCGGCATCGGCAAGGCGTCGGCTGACCAGTGGCTCGCGGTGATGTCCACGGCTCATCGCCTGGGCATGTGGACCAGCGCGACGATGATGTTCGGCCACATCGAGGGCGTGATGGACCGTCTCGACCACATGGCCCGCGTGCGCGCCGCGCAGGACCAAGCCATCGCCGAGAACTGGCCCGGCCGGTACATCAGCTTCATCGCCTGGCCCTTCCAGCGTGAGAACACCCCTCTCGGCCGCGTCCCCGACTGGGACGCTGAGTCCGGCTCAGCTTTCCCCGGCGACACGCTGGCCGACCTCGTCGCCGCCGGCAAGGTCGACCCCTGCGATAAAGCGGCCTGCGATGCGGCTGTCCCTTCCGGGGGCAAGCTCGTCCGCATGGCCGGGGCCAGCGAATACCTCCGCATGCAGGCGATCAGCCGGTTGTTCCTGGACAACATCCACTCCATCGGCAGCTCATGGGTGACCATGGGCCCGAAGATCGGCCAGCTCGCGCTTTTTTATGGCGCCAGCGACATGGGCTCGGTCATGATGGAGGAGAACGTCGTCAGCGCCGCCGGCACGACCTACTGCCTGAGCGAGGAAGTCCTCTGCCGCCTGATCCGCGAGGCTGGGCACGTCCCGGCTCAGCGCGACAACCGGTACCACACGCTCAAACTCCACGACGGGCCCGACTCGCCCGACCTGCGCGTGACGGACTGGTCCACCCAGCGCGTCAAGAAGCTCCACGTCGAAAAGCACGAACCCGAGCCAGCGACGGTGCCCTTGTCGATCGAGAAGAAGTAAGGCTAACCACCAAGTCACCAAGGACACCAAGAAGATTTTGAAGACGTAGGGCACGCATCCTGCGTGCCGTATCGCTACTTCTGCTCGCGATCTCCCTCCATCACCGCAAGGCCCCGTTCGAGCCAGCCCGCCAGGGGCGGTTCGTGGCCGAGGTTGGGGGCCTCGAGGTAGGTCACATGCTCGAAGCGGTCCCTCAAAAAGCCCTGCGAATAGAGCGTTTTCGTCTGCAGCCGATTAGCGTCATGCTCCGCCGTCAGCAGGGCAAAGCGGACGTTCTTCTTCGCCAGGCGCAGCAGGTTGCCCGGCGGGGGGCGGTAGTCGGCCGGCCAGAGTTTGCCCGGGTTGTTGGGGACGGGCATCGGCCGGAAGTAGTCGCAGCCGCAGATGGGCATCGCCCCCCGGAAGAGGTCGGGGTAGAGCACACCTAACCAGCTCGCGCAGCGGCCGCCGCCGGAGAAGCCCGCGATGTAGAAGCGTTGCGGATCAAGCTCGTAGGTCTTCTTCGCGTACTCGGCGCAGCGCAGGGCCAGGCTCAATCGGCGGGCCACCGGCGCCTCATTGCCCGCGCTGAGAGGGGTGATCACGATCAGCCGCAGTCGTTGGAAGACGCGCCGATAGGTGGCTGACAGCAGGTCGTCGTCGTTGGAGGGGCTGATCCAGACGACCATCCCCCATCGGGCGTCCACACGACCGTCGGCCGGCAGGTAGATCCGGCTCTCGCCGCCGAGTGTGTTGACGCTGGCGTAGGGTTTGCCCAGGCGTGCGGCCAGGATGCGCATGGAGCGCGGATCGGCCGGCGGCAGTTGCACGGTCTGGTCGGTCAGTCGCCAGCGATCGGGCTGACCAGCCACCTGACCCGCGGCGTGTCCCGCGATCGCCATCAGCCCCGCCGTCAGGATGATCGTGGGAACGGTAAGCCGCATGCCACCCCCTTTAGCCGCGCCCCGGCCAGCCGTCGAACATGAACTTGCCGTCGCGTGAGATCACCTGCCCGTCCACCTCGATCGTCCCGCCTTGGCGGAGGTCGCACACCATGTCCCAGTGCAGGCCGGACTCGTTGCTGTTGCCCGTCTCGGGGTAGCCGGCCCCGACGGCCATGTGGAACGTGCCGCCGATCTTCTCGTCGAAGAGTGTGTTTTTGGTGCACTCCTGCACCTGGTAGTTCGTGCCCAGGGCGATCTCACCGACGGAGCGCGCCCCGGCGTCCTGGTCGAGCATGCTCAGCAGGAATCCTTGCCCCTTGCTCGCCTTGGCCTCGACAACACGGCCCTTTTCCAGGCGTAATTCCACGCCATCGACCTCCTGGCCGTGGTGGACGGTGGGGAAGCTGTAGCGGACCAGCCCGTTGACGCCGCCGTCGGCCGCCTTGAGATTCGGGCCGGTGAAAACCTCGCCGTCGGGGAAGTTCTCGTGGCCGCAGCAGTTGATCCAGGTCATGCCCTCGACGTTGACGGAGAGATCCGTGCCATTGGCCGCCCGGAAGCGGACGACCTTCTTGCCCTTGAGATAGTCGACGACCTTCTGCTGAGCGACCTCGATCTTGCGCCACTCAGCCACCGGGTCCGGCATGTGCACGTAGCCCGCCCGGAACACGAAGTCCTCGTACTGCCGCAGGCTCATCTCCGCGTCCTGGGCCGAGGCGGCCGTGGGGTATTGCGTGCCCGACCACTTGAGCTCGCCCTTTTGCGCCCGCTGGAGGAAGGTGGTGAGGATCGGATGCCTCGCCGCCGACGCCAGCTTCTGCTTGCCGGGGTCGATGCGAGAGAGGTGCTTGGTGTTGACCTCCGCCCAGATGCCGATCGAGACGTCGATGTGGTTGGTCTCGTGCAGCGCCAGGGGGTCGACGAACTTGAGCTGCTCGTCGCCGGCAAACTCAAAGAAGATGTCCCGCAGCGACTCGGGCCCGCAGCGGGCGATGCCGTGCGCCCCAGCTTTGACGACCTCCTCATAAATGGCCTCGATCAGCGGCGTGGCCACCGGCTCGCCGGAAATTCTCACGAGTTGGCCCGGTTTGACGCCGGTCGAGTAATGCACCAGCACCTGGGCGAGCTTGGCGAGGCGGGGGTCACGCATGGGAGGCTCCTTTTTCGACCGCTTTGGACGCCCGCCCATGCTAGGCATTGCCCGCCGACCGGCAAGCCCTCCGAAGGCCGAACAGGGATCATGCCGGACGTGTGATCCGCCCTCAATTCGCCCTTGCATCGGTCCGATTTCAAGGCTAGGGTTGTAGGTGTTCTTCGGGCGTCCTGTCTGGCTGAAGCTGGCGCGGCCC
>JADZET010000293.1 GCA_020850375.1 Phycisphaeraceae bacterium
CGCCCGCTCGACCCACAGGTCCTCGAAGAGGTGGTGGGCGTAGAAGCTCTCGGGGTCCACGGCGGTCAGGTGCGTCAGCAGCTCGGGTGAGATGTCGAAGTTCGGGGCGATGTGCCGGCGGGCGATGGCCAGGAACCGCCGGAGATGTGCGGGCGACACGCCGTTGACTTGCTCGTCGAGCCGGCCCAGCGCCAGCGGCATCGGCACGACGGAGAACTTCCCCCGCACCCCGTGCTTCTCACAGAGTCTTGCGTAGGCGAGGGTGAAGCGGTTGGGCACGAGGAATCGATGCCCGGCGAGCGGGGCGTGCCCGGTCATGAGGTTGATCGGGCTTCCGTCGTCGACCATCAGGCTCGCGAGCACGGTCCCGGACTTCACGGCAGAGCCTCCTGCCTTCGACGCGTCGGCGTGCCGCGGCCCGTGCGGGATCACGACGTCACTTGACGTCTTCGGCGTTCGGCACGTTGCGTTTGACGAGCTTGCTCTTGGCCTCGTCGTCGTGGAAGGCGATGTTGTTGCGTTCGAGCAGGGTGCCGGTGGTGCGGTAGAAGGCCGCGATGGCCTGGTTGTAGGTGGCCAGGGCCTGGATCTCCTGGTTCTCCGCGTCGGCCACGCGCTGCTGGGTGGCGAGCTTGAGGTCGAGCAGGAATTCGGGCGTCAGGGCGACGCCGGCGCGCTCCTGCTCCTCGATGGCGCGGAGGCTGTCGGCCGCGGCCCGCCGGGCGGCGCGGGTGGCGCCGATCAGCTCGTAGGCCGTCAAGAGGTTCCGCAGCGACTCCTTGACCGCCACGATCGACTGCTGCACCGTGCGCTGGTAGCCGATGACGGCCGCCCTGCGTTCGAGGCGGCGCTGCTCATAGCCCGCCTCGGCCCGACGGTTGCCGATGGGCATCTCGAACTGGATGCTCGCGAGGTAGTCGATGTAGCGTCCGTCGTCGAGGACCTGGTAGCTCTGGTACACGCCGTCGGGCGACAGGCCGTTGTAGCGCAGGGCCAGGCTCAGGTCCAGTTGAGGCAACCGGGCGTTGTCCGCCACGCGCTGGCGGGTCGAGGCGTCCTCGATCGCCAGGAGGCTCTTGCGGACGTCCGGCCGGCGCTGCAGCGCGGTGGTCACGGCGTCGAGGAGGCTGAACGACAGCGGCAGGTCGGCCGGCATGTCCGTCGGCAGCAGGAGGGCCTCGCCCGACACCGGCAGCTCCGGCGAGTTGATGATCGCCTTGAGCCGATCCGACGCGATGCGGACCAGGTTGCGGGCCCGGATGACGTCCGCCCGGCGGAGCTCGACGAAGCTGTTGGCCTCGGTGATGCGGACGGGGCTGACGTCGAACTGCTCGCGCTTCTCGAGCCGGTCGCGGTCCTCGATCGTGCGCTCGAGCAGGCGGATCTGGATCAGGAGCTGCTGACGGGCCTGGACCAGGTCCCAGTAGCGCGTCTCGGCCTCGAGGGCGGTGTCCAGCAGCGTGTTGTGCTGGTCCTGCACGCTCGCCCGCTGGGTGTTGACGGCCAGTTGGATCGGCGCGGTGGCAATGTCCCGGCCGAAGTTACGCAGGAGCGGCTGGGTGAGCCCCACCAGCACGCTCGTGCCGAAGGTCGGGTTCCAGTTGACCGACGGCGGGATCTGCAGGTTGTAGTTGAAGTCCGTCTGGGCCCGGATGACGCCGCCGGTGGTCAGGGGCTTGCGGATGCCGGTGCTCAGCGCCGCGCGGTCGGACCAGGCGTCACCGCTGGAGGTCACACCGAACAGGTTCGTCCGCGGCGCGCCGGGCGTGTCCAGGTGCGAGTAGTCGAAGTTGGAGAAGAACACCGCGTCGAAGACGCCCTCGGCCTGCGTGACGAGCGTCATGCCCGCCGCCGGGGCAAGCTCGGCGATCTGCACGTCGTAGCTGTTCTTGACCGCCAGCTCGATGGCCTTCTGGAGCGTGATGGCCACGCGCGGGCCCTTCTCGTCACCGGTCAGGTCCTGCCCGAGCTGCAGGGCCAGGCCCGTGTAGGCCGTCGGGCCCGACATCTTGTCGAGCTCCTCGACACGCCCGGCCTTGGCCAGCTTCTGCTCGACATCGCTCGGCGGGCGGGAGAGCGTCACCGACGGCGTGCCGGCGATCGGCTCGAGCTGCATGCGGTGCGTCGAGAGCAGCCGCTCACGCAACGCTTGCTCCTGCGACCGATGCAGCGGGCTGGTGCAGGCCGTCAGCACGCCCGCCGCGGCGACCGCCGCCAGCAGCACGACCCGCATCCCCCGTCCCCGGCCCAGGAAGCTCATGCCCACGCGATGGTTGGAATTCATGGGTGGGAATATAGGCTGACCCAGCCGGGGGGTCAAAGCGGCCGTACGCTGTACGACCCCCCCCGGAAGTTTTCAGAAGGGCGTTAACACCCCGAGGGAATGAGGGTTCGGCAGGCCGGCGACAATGGGTGATCCGCCCCATCACCCAGCCCCCACGCCAACCTCGCTACAATGTCCCGTCCGGCCCACCCGGGCTTGTCAGCTTCCGGGGGGCCATCTTTTGTGGAGGTTTTGCCGTGGCCAGGATGACCCTGACCGAGAAGATCATGGCCCGCCACTCGGGTCGTCCGTCCGTGTCCCCCGGCGAGAACGTCTGGGTGGACGTGGACATCCTCATGACCCACGACGTCTGCGGCCCGGGCACGATCGGGATCTTCAAGGAAGAGTTCGGCCCGTCGGCCAAGGTCTGGGACAAGGACCGCGTGGTCATCATCCCCGACCACTACATCTTCACGGCCGAGGCCAAGTGCCACCGCAACATCCAGATCCTGCGCGACTTCGTCAAAGAGCAGGGCCTTCGCTATTACTACGACGCGGATTTCGTGCAGGGCTCGGGCATGCCCAGTCCTTACCGCGACCCGACCAAGACCAACTACAAGGGCGTCTGCCACAAGGCCCTGCCCGAGGAAGGCCACGTCCGCCCCGGCGAGATCCTGCTGGGCACCGACAGCCACACCTGCACGGCCGGCGCGTTCGGGCAATTCGCCACCGGCGTGGGCAACACCGACGCGGCCTTCACCCTCGGCACCGGCCGGACGTGGCTGAAGGTCCCGCCCACCATGAAGTTCACTTTCCGGGGGCAGATCCCGCCCTACCTGACGGCCAAGGACCTGATCCTGGCGGTCATCGGCCAGATCTCCGTCTCCGGCGCGACCTACAAGACCATGTACTTCGCCGGCGAGGGCATCGCGAGCCTGACGCTCGAGGACCGCATGACCCTGACCAACATGGCCATCGAGGCCGGCGGCAAGAACGGCGTCTGCGACGTGGACGAGAAGACCCTGGCCTACGTCCGCAAGCGCTCGACCCGGCCCGACTGGGAAGTCGTCAAGGACGACCCCGGCTGTTCGTACTGCTACGAGCACACCTGGGACCTGTCGACCATGGAACCCATGGTCGCCAAGCCCCACAGCCCGGACAACAAGGACACCGCCCGCAACTGCCGGGACGTCAGGCTCGACCGGGCCTACATCGGCTCGTGCACCGGCGGCAAGATCACCGACATGATCTTCGCGGCGTCGATCCTGCACGGGAAGCAGGTCAAGATCCCCACCTACGTCGTGCCCGGCTCGACGGAGGTGCATGCCGACATGCTCAAGCTCAACCTCCAGGGCCAGGCCAAGCAGAACGGCCAGAAGAGCGTGTATGAGGTGCTGCAGGACGCCGGCTGCCAGATCGGCCCGTCCGGTTGCGCCGCGTGCCTGGGCGGCCCGATCGACACCTTCGGCCGGCTCAATGAGCCGATCGCCTGCATCAGCACGACCAACCGCAACTTCCCCGGCCGCATGGGCCACAAGGACGCGGGCGTGTACCTGGCCTCGCCGCTGACCGTCGCGGCCAGCGCGCTGACCGGCCGCGTCACCGACCCGCGCGATTATGTCACCGCCCCGATCGAGACGGGCATGGCCGGCGTGATTTAAGTTCTACCCATCAAAGATATTACATGCGATACAAGCCCGGGCTCAACGGTCCGGGCTTTTTCTTGAGATGGGCGATACGCACACGACTTGCACCCGCAATGCATTGCCACGATCCTTCCAAAACCCAAGGCCCACTTAGGGAAGGAAGGTGAGATGTCTCTGGACTGGACGCTCGACGCCCCGGCTGATCATCAGCTCGATCCCCAGGCCCTCGAGGACCTGAAAAACAAGCTCGCCGAGCAGAACACCGCCTCGCTGCTGGTGATGAGGCAGGGGCGCGTCATGCTCGAGTGGTACGCCCCCGGAAGAACCGAGACGGCGCGTCACTACACCGCCTCCGCGGCCAAGGGACTTGTCGGCGGGTTGTCATTGCTGATCGCGCTGGCTGACGGCGCGCTGGCGATTGACGAGCTCGCAGCCAAGTGGGTCCCGGCCTGGCGGGAGGATCCGCTCAAGTCCAGGATCACCGTCCGCCAGCTGGCCACGCACACCTCGGGGCTGGAGGACGCGAACCAGGACGGCGTCGAGCACAAGGACCTCCCGGGCTGGATGGGCGCTTTTTGGCGGCGCGAGCTGGACCCGTTCACGATCTCGCGCGATCAGGTCCCCGTGAAGTTCGAGCCCGGCACGGCTCGCCTCTACTCCAACCCCGGGATGGCGATGCTCTCGTACGTCGTGACGGCCAGCCTCCGTGCGCAGGGTCGTCACCCGGACATCCGTCAGGCCCTGGCCGAGCGCGTGATGGGGCCGGCCGGCGTGTCGGAGGGCGAATGGTCGATCGGCTACAACCAAACGTATGAGGTCGACGGCCTGCCGCTCGTGGCCAACTGGGGCGGCGGCGAGTACACCGCCCGGGCGATGGCGACGCTGGGTGAGTTCGTGCGGCGTCTGTGCGTGAAGGACGGCCAATCGCTCTTCCCGGTCGACATGATCAAGCTGATGGCCGGCCCGGCCGAGTCCAGGGAGCTGCTCGCCTCGCCGCCGCCGGAGCGCCAGCCGATCGCGGGCCTGGGCTGGTGGTGCAACGCCCGCGGCGCCTGGCCGACGCTGACGCGCAGGAGCTTCTGCGCCGCCGGGGCGGGACATCAACTGCTGCTGGTCGTGCCGGAGCTGGAGATGGTGGTGGTCCGCCAGGGCGGCAACCTCGGGACCACGCGCTGGGGTCAGAAGTATTGGGAGGCGGCGTACCACGAGCTTTTTGAGCCGCTGACGCGCGCGTTCCTGCCGCCGGCGCCGGCCAGCCCGGTGATCAAGACCATCGCCTGGGATCCGCCCGAGACGATCACCCGCCATGCCCACGACTCGGACATCTGGTCCAACACCTGGGCCGACGATGGCCACATCTACACCGCCTACGGCGACGGCCAGGGCTTCTATGACCCGCCGGTCCCCGGCAAGCTGAGCATGGGCATCGCCCGCGTCGAGGGCGACCCGCCGAACCACAAGGGCGTCAACGTCCGGGCCGAGACGGCCGAGTTCAAGGGCAACGGCCCGGTCGGCCCCAAGCCCTGCGGCATGCTGATGATCCGGGGGGTGCTCTACATGCTCGTCCGCAACGACGACCGCAAGGGCTGCGCCACGCGCCTGGCCTGGTCGGCCGATCACGGCGCGACCTGGATGTGGGCCGACTGGCGATTCGACGAGTTCGGCGTGCCGACGTTCATCAACTTCGGCCGCGACTATGAGGGGGCGCGCGACCACTACGTCTACCTCATCGGCCACGACAACCCCAGCGCCTACCGCGAGGCCGACGGCTACGTCCTGTTCCGCGTGGACCAGGACAAGCTGCGTCAGCGCGAGGCCTACGAGTTCTTCGCCGGCCTCGACGGCCAGGGCGCGCCGCGCTGGAGCCCGCGGATCGAGGACCGCCAACCCATGCTGACCCACCGCGGCCGAAGCCGGCGGGTGGGCGTGAACTACGTCGCGGGCCTGAACCGCTACCTGATGTGGGCCCAGATCTCGCGCGCGGAGTGGGAGTCGGACACGCGCTTCGCCGCGGGCTTCGCCGTGTTCGACGCACCCGAGCCCTGGGGCCCGTGGACGACGGCCTACTACACCGAGCAGTGGGACGTCGGCCCGGGCGACACCGGCAGCTTCCCCGCCAAGTGGACCAGCGCCGACGGCAAGCGCTTGCACCTGGTCTTCTCGGGCAACGACTACTTCTCCGTCCGCGGGGCGAGGATCGTCACCCACGCCTAGCCCTCAGCAGACGGCTCGCCCGGCGTACCCCGCGACGACGGCAGGGTCAGACCACAAACCGGTCTTCCTTCCACCAGACGCCGCGCCTTGACATCTAATAATATCTTGATATATTGATTTATCCACAGAAAGAGGCTTTTTATGACCACCGCCGCCGCGCCGCGCACCGTGCAGATCGTTGATCCCATGACGCTCAAGGGCTGGCTCGACCAGGGTCAGGTCGTGCTGATCGACGTCCGCGAGCCGTTTGAGCACGCCTCGGTCCGCATCGCCCGGGACAAGCTCGTGCCGCTGACGGGCTTCCAGACCGCCGAGGTGCCCAACGAGCCGAGCAAAAAACTCGTTCTGTACTGCAAGGCCGGCATTCGGTCGGTCCGGGCGGCGGAGCTCATGCTCGCGGCCGGGCGGCCCGAGGCCTACTCGCTCACCGGCGGCATCGAGGCCTGGAAAAAAGCCGGCCTGCCCGTCGTGCAGTCGGCCGGCGGGCCGCGCCTCGACGCGCAGAGGCAGGTCTTCGTCATCGTCTCGCTGATGATCCTCACGGGGCTGGCCCTGGGGCTCAAGGTCAACGCGTGGTGGCTGATCCTGCCGGCGATGGCCGGCGGGGGACTGATGCTCGCCGGCCTGACGGGCTTCTGCCCGATGCTGCTGCTGGTCCGGGCCATGCCGTGGAACCGCGCGCCGAAGCCGGGAACAACCGGCGGGAGCACCTGCTGCGGAGGGTGAGCAGACGCGCTGACATGTAGGGCACGCATCCTGCGTGCCTGATCACGCTCGCCCCAAATCCTCTGCATCGGCGCGTTGCATGGCCTGAAGCCTCTGGGAAAATGAGCCCGAGCGGTGCCGTGGTGTGGGAGGGCCGACACTAGTTAGAAGGTGAACCCGAAGCAATACCGTCTAGAGGGCACGATGAGCAATCGCCTTTTCTACCAACTCACGCATCAGCGCCTCAACCTCCCG
>JADZET010000294.1 GCA_020850375.1 Phycisphaeraceae bacterium
GGAGGCTGTGCTCGTGGATGGCGCGGGCGACGAGCTCCTTGCCGGTGCCGCTCTCGCCGGTGATCAGGACGTTGACGTCGCGCGGGGCGATCAGGCCGATGAGGCGGAAGAGCTCCTGCATGGCGGGAGAGTGGCCGACCATGTGCTGCTGGCCGGGGGCGGGCGGGCGCAGGGGGGCGGAGGCGGCGTCGGCCTTCTCGTCGCGGGCGAGCTGGAGGGCGTCACCGAGGCGTTTGACCATGTCGGCGTGGCGGAGGGGATGGATCAGGCAGTCGAGGGCGCCGAGCTTGATGGCCTCGATGGTCTGCTCGCTGTCGCCGGTCTGGGCGAGCAGGACGGCGGGGGCCTGCGGCCAGAGGCGGCGCAGGGGGGTGAACAGGTCGTGGGGGCAGAGGACCAGGTCGGGCGTGCGGGCGTCGAGGATGGGGGCGGCGTGGTCGAGATCGGGGGCGGACTCGACGCGGCAGCCGAGCGTCTGGCAGGCGTGGCGGGCCTGGCGGGCTTCGAGCTCGCCCAGCGAGACGAGCAGCACGGTGCTTTCTTGGGCGATGGGAGCGGACATGAGGGGCTCCGGGCGGTCCTGGCGGCAGAAAATGCCTAGTGGAGTTTGACGTTTGATGGTCGTAAGGGCAACCTTTGGCGCTTTACTGGGTCCGAAACGGATGACGGGGGCAGGAGAACGCGATCATGGGCGTGATGAGTGCTGGGCCTTGGCGGGACGGGATGTCGGCGACGTCGGCGGGCCGGTTCGGCGGGTACCGCGGGATGCGGATGCCCGAGCAGGGGTACCTGTGCTGGTCGGCGTCGGAGACGCGGATCGCGGCGCACGATAAGGACGATCAGCGGGGGCTGGTGATCTTTGACTATCTCAACCCGCGATTTGCCGGGCCGGCGGCGGTGCGCGAGGAGGTGGACTGGACGACGCAGCGGTGGATTTACACCAAACCCAAGGATGGCTCGGCGCTGGGGCAGACGATCCACACACTGCTGTTCCCGGGGACACTGTTTGAGTGGCGAGGGTCGCGGTTCGACTGGTGGAATTACGACCTGGCGGGGGCGAGCGTGGGGTATCCGTCAAAGGCGGGGTATCGGGTCATCGGGCCGAGGGAGTGCCGGTACCCGACGTTCGAGGCGGCGGGTGATGCGGCGTTCGCTGGGCCGTGGATGATCGTGTGGGAGACGGGGGAGAATCCCTTTCCGTTGTTGTTTCTGTTCGAGAAGCCGCCGGTGCGGGTGACGACGATCTCGCGGAGCCAGTCGATCGAGTTCGACGGGCCGGCGGGGTGGATCGCGGTCTGCCCGCTGACGGGGGCGGATCGGTGGAGCAAGGAGCAGAAGAAGCGGCTGAATGACCCGCCGGATAAGGAGTTGCTGGCGACGATCGAGACGCTGGCGCGGCTGAAGCTTGCGGCGCCGATCGGATGCAAAGAAAGATTCCGCGTCGATCTGGGGCGCGACGTGGTGGAGGTGGAGCAGACGTTCGAGCACTTGTCCCTGAATGATGCGTTCGGGACCAAGCCACTGAAGATCTCGCCGCTGTCGCCATGGCTGGCCACGGCGTGCCCGGGGGCGAAGGAGCTGGCGGGTGAGGCGCCAGACCTGGGGCTGCGTGTCGAGGGGGAGGTGATCGACACGGGGATCGCCACGCTGTGGGGGCCGTACCTAGGGGCGGCCGGAAGCGTGCTGCGGTATTCGATGAAGCGGTCGTGGGGGATGAACCAGACGATCGCGCCGGTGCGTGTCACGGGGGATCCGCGGTGTGATGAGCTGCAGAAGAGGCTCGACACGGAGATCGCCCAGCCGACGCTGACGTTCGGTGGGGACAACACGTACGACCCGGACAACATCCAGGACATCTTGCACAACCTGCGCGTGCTGGGCTGGGCCACCTGGTCCCCCCCGGAAGGTGTGGAGCCGCGTGAGCATCAGGCCAAGCGGTTCGCGGGCCTGGCGCGCGATCTGCACACGATGCGGCCGGACCAGTATTCGCTCGAGATTGAGCCGGTGTCGGGCCAGCGTTATCGATGGCAGAAGGACCTGTGGGGCGGCGGGGCGACGGCGGTGGACATCGAGTGGTACAACGGGATGCAGCTTGCCGGGCTGTGGGCGGGGTATTTCTACAGCGGGGATGAAGAGGCGTTTGTCGCCAAGGTCCGGCCGCGGTGGGAGATCGTGCAGGACCTCTTGCGCTATTTCGAGATCTTCGACGATTGGCCGACGGGGCTGACGTACACGGCGCTGACGCGCAAGTGCCTCTGGTTCGACGGGTTCAACTTCGTCTGGCAGGGCGTGTGCGGGGCGGCGCGGTTGGCGCGGATCGTCGGCGACGACGAGACGGCCGACCGGGCGGAGCTGCTGGCGGCGCGCTACTCGCTGGCGCGCTCGGCGGCGTGGTTCATGCTGCCTTACATGCTCCGGCACGACGGGCTGTACCGGGCGACCTGGCTGTTCGACAACTCCGAGGCCAAGATCGAGCTGAGCGCCGAATCGCCGGGCATGGGGGTGATGGGGTTCGTCGAGAAGCGCGGCGTGACGGTGGGGACGTGGTACGACGCGGGCAACGCGATCGGGTATCTCGTGCCGGAACAGTTGATCATGCAGATGTCCATCCCGGGGGTGCTGGAGATGATCCGGCGGGGGCAGTATGAGATCCTGCCGTCGCATCAGCCGAACTGGAACCGGCGGTTTCATCGGACGCCCGACGGGCAGGCGCCGGTGCGGCCGCACTGGCTGTACCCGTCGCACTCGCACTTCTACCACCTTGATCCGCAGCTCTTTGCGCGGTCGATCCTGCTGCGTGAGCCGCTCGACAAGCTGCTGAGCTACACGGCGGAGCTGACCGGGCCGGTGATGGAGAGTTACCTGGTGGCGCGGTCGCCGATGGTGCTGTTCCCGACGGGGGTGAGATTCCGGGGGGTGACGTTCGACGCGGCGGCGGGCGAGCTGGTGGTGCAATTTGAGGCGCCGGGGGGCGAAAAGGCGGCGATGGAGGTTGTGTTTGAGCGGCAGGTGGCGAGCGTGGGGGGGGCGGCGTGGACGGCGGAGGGGGGCCGCGCCAGGGTGACGCTCGAGGGCGGGGAGGGTGTCAAGACGGTGAAGATACGGTACGGAGGGTAGTGGTTCGCTCGGAAGTGATATAAGAGCTATACTTATGGGCTCGGCTTAGCGGGCGGGGTTTGCTTTGGGGGCTGTTTGGGACGGCATCCATCGATGCACCCGGGGCTTGCGCCCCGGCTTGGCAGCAGCTTACCCCCTGCCCGATCCCCCTACTCAGTACCCCGTACCCTCTACCCTGACTGCCTATGGCCCGCCAGAACATCCGTAACGTTGCGATCATCGCCCACGTCGACCACGGCAAGACGACCCTGGTCGACCAGTTGTTGCGTCAGAGCGGCCAGTTCCGCCAGGGCGAACTTTCGGGCGAGTGCATCATGGACTCCAACCCGCTCGAGCGTGAGCGGGGGATCACCATCCTGGCCAAGAACTGCGCCATCGAGTACACCGACCGGGCGGGCGACCACTATCACATCAACATCGTCGACACGCCGGGGCACGCGGACTTCGGCGGCGAGGTCGAGCGGGTGCTCAAGATGGCTGACGGCGTGCTGCTGTTGGTCGACGCGCTCGACGGGGTGATGCCGCAGACGCGGTACGTGCTGGCCAAGGCGCTGGCGTCGGGGCTGCGGCCGATCGTGGTGATCAACAAGATGGACCGGCCCGAGGCCCGGCCACAGGGCGTGCTCAACGAAGTGTTCGACCTGCTGGTGGACTTGGGCGCGGACGATCACGCGCTGGACTTCCCGGTGGTGTACGCCTCGGGGCGCGACGGCTGGGCGAGCATCGACATGGAGAATCTGCCGGCCCCGGGGACGGTGGACATCCACCCGCTGTTTGACGCCATTATCAAGCACGTGCCCGTGCCGAACCTCGACGCCGAGGCGCCGCTGCAGGTGCTCATCACGCAGCTGGATTACAACGATTACGTGGGGCGCATCGGGATCGGGCGGGTGTTCGCCGGGACGCTGCACGCGGGGGTGAACGTGGCGGTGATCGACCGGCACGGGCAGCGGACGAACCAGAAGATCGGGCAGCTCTACCAATTCGAGGGGCTCGGCAGGCACGAGGTCGAGAGCATCAACGTCGGCGACCTGTGCGCGGTGGTGGGGCTGGACAAGGTGGACATCGGGGACACGATCGCGGACTTCGACAATCCGGTGGCGTTGCCGGCGGTGCACGTGGACGAGCCGACGCTGAACATGACGTTCCGCATCAATGATGGGCCGTTCGTGGGCAAGGAGGGCAAGTACGTCACGAGCCGGCAGCTCCGCGAGCGGCTGATGA
>JADZET010000295.1 GCA_020850375.1 Phycisphaeraceae bacterium
ACCGCCACCGCGTCACGGCGGCGGACCTCGCGGCGCAGCAACGGGGCGAGAGCCGGCCTCGCATGCACGTCTGGATCACGGGGGCGTCGGGGCTTGTCGGGGCACGCCTGGCGACATTCCTGACCACGGCGGGTCACACGGTCTCGGCCGTGTCACGCAGCGAGTCCGGCGAGGTGTGCTGGCACCCGGCGACAGGCGAGGTGAGGTTCGATCCGATGAGGAAGCCCGATGTCGTGGTGCACCTGGCGGGGGAGAACCTCGCGGGCGGGCGGTGGACCGCCAGACGGCGTGCCGCGATCGAGTCCAGCCGCGTCGGAGCCACACGAAAGCTGTGTGAAACACTGGCGAAGATGCGGCGTGAATCGGGTGCACCCACGACGCTCCTGTGCGCGTCGGCGGTGGGCTTCTATGGGTCGCGCGGCGACGAGGTGCTGACGGAAAACTCCCCCGGCGGCGAGGGCTTTCTGGCCGACGTCTGCCGGGGATGGGAAGAAGCAACGCGTCCGGCGGCCGACGCCGGCGTGCGGGTGGTCAACCTGCGGCTGGGGATCGTGCTGTGGCCGACGGGCGGCGCACTGGGCAAGATGCTCCCGGCCTTCCGGGCGGGGCTCGGCGGGGTGGTCGGATCGGGCAGGCAATACTGGAGCTGGATCAGCCTCGACGACGCCGTGTACGCGATGCACGAGGCGATGGTCCAGCCGGGGCTGATCGGGCCGGCCAACCTCGTGGCCCCGCAGGCGATAACGAGCCGACAGTTCGTTAAGACGCTGGGGCGCGTGCTGCGTCGGCCGACGTTGCTGCCTGCCCCGGCGGGGTTGCTCAAGCTGGCGATGGGCGAGATGGCCGAGCAGACGTTGCTGGCCAGCCAGCGCGTCGAGCCGACGCGCCTGCTCGCGGCGGGGATGCACTTTGCCTCTCCCGGGCTTGAGGGGGCGCTGCGGCATCTGCTCGGACGGCAGCGCGTGTCCACCGGCAGTAACCGCGGCCGTCGCCCGTCGGCTCACAGCCCGGCCTTCTCTCGCACGAAGCCCTCGACGTGATCCAGGATGTCCTTGCGAAGATCATCCGCCACCGCCTGCACGGAGCGGCGGGGGTTGTACTTGGGCTCGATCATCGGCGTGCCGTGGTGGATGCCGTACTCGGCCACGGAGAGTTCGCCCTCGGGCAGCTCGCTGAGGTCCACCAGCTCCGGGCGAAAGGCCAGGACCACCATCGTCTCGTACAACCCCGCGTGCCCGCCGATCCAGAGCAGGTCCGGGTTGCGGAGCGTCTTGAAGGACAGCGGGTAGACGAAGTGCACGCCGTGGTCAGGACTGTTCGCTTGCTCGCAGAAGTCGCGGAGGGTCTGCATCTGGCCGGAGTCGGCGTGGATGTTGACGACGAACGTGTGCCGAAACCCGCTGCCACGGATGGCCGCGAGGCGGTTCGACAGGGCCCGGATCAGGTCGTCACGCTCGGTGTACTCGCTGACCAGTGGCAGCGCGGGGAAGTTCATGCCGAAGACCTTGGCGTCGAGGGGCAGTCCCCAATGCTCGAGCTGGTCCCTCGTGCGGAACTGATCCAGGGCGAGCGAGAGCGCGGGGAAGTACACGCCGCCGACCCGCCCGGCCAGCAGCCGGCTGACCTCTTCGGCGATCACGGCGTCGGTGCCCATGGGCAGGTGGTAGCTGTGCCACTCGTAGACCGGCGAGACCGGAACGAAAGCGCAGCCGCTGGCGTCGCGGGCGGCGAGGATCTCGCGGGGTCGCATCTCGTGGATCGGACGGATGGTCATGCCTTTTCCTCCCAAGCGGACGCCGGGCGGCGTCGGATGCCACCGATGATACTCGACGCCGCGATTCGATCGCGTCGGCGGCGCGGCCGTCGTATGCTGGTGGGCCGCGGTGGATGTGATCCATGGGGAAGGACTCGGCGGCTGTCAATTAGTGGAGCTAGACATGAAGGCAGTGGTCATCACGGGGGCGCAGCAGTGTGAGCTGGCCGACAAACCCCAGCCGATCGCCAAGGACGAGTGGGTCGTGGTGGAGATCGAGGCGGCGCCGATGTGCACGGAGGTGCAGCTCTACCGCAAGGGCGAGCACACGGACTGGCTCGGTCACGAGGCGGCCGGCCGCGTGGCGGAGGTGGCTCGGCCGGGACGGGTGAAGGTCGGCGACCGCGTGGTGGTGATGCCCAACTTCGGCTGCGGCAAGTGCGAGCTGTGCCTGTCGGGCGAGCACATCCACTGCCGTCAGGCCCTCAGCCCGAAGGGGGCCGTGGGGCCGACGGTGGGGATTGCCACCTACGCGCAGTTCTGCTCCAAGCAGGACTGGTTGCTCGTGCCGATCCCGGACGACATCTCGACCGAGCACGCGAGCATGGCCTGCTGCGGCCTGGGGCCGACGTTCAACACGATGCAGCGGATGAACGTCACGGCCGTGGACACGGTGCTGATCTCGGGCCTGGGCGCGGTGGGGCTGGGCGGCGTGATCAACGCGGTGTCGCGCGGGGCGCGGGTCATCGCGCTCGAGGGCCATCCCTATCGCGCGGAGCTGGGGCGGTCGCTGGGCGTCGATCGCGTCATTGATCCGGCCGACCCGGACAAGCTCAAGATCATCCAGGACCTGACCGGCGGGCGCGGCGTGGACAAGTCCGTCGAGACCAGCAGCGCCGAAGAGGCGGCGGGGTTCCTCATTCAGGCGGCTCGTCCGATGGGTCAGGTCGCCTCCGTCGGCTGGGGCGGGCCCATGCTCGCCCGCGACCTGGTCGCCAAGGGGCTGACCGTGCACGGCGTCTGGCACTGGAACCACTTCCGCGACACCCCGGCGATGATGCAGACAATCCGCCGGTCGCGGGCGCTGCTGGACAAGTTCATCACGCACCGCTTGCCCATGTCGCGGGTGCGCGAGGCCTGGGAACTGCAAATCACCGGCCGTTGCGGCAAGGTCATCCTCGACCCCCGTCAATGAAGATAGCCCAGGGGGCGCCTCGGCAGGCGATGGCGGTTCTCGAATTCCGCCGGGGCGGGTATCCTGCCGAGCATGGCCAGTAAGACGAAGATCCTTAGGCCGGGCGTCGCAGCGATCGTGGTGCTGGGGGCGGCGTTCGTCATGATGGCCACCTGGACGTGGCGGACCTGGCCGGACGTGCTGGTCGACTTCGGCCGCGAGGTCTACACGGCCTGGCGGATCTCGCAGGGCCAGACGCTCTACGTCGACGTGGCGTGGTTCAACGGCCCACTCTCGGTCTATTTCAACGGGCTTCTCTTCCGGGGGTTCGGCCCGGGGATCATGACGCTGGCGTGGGCGAACATGCTTATCCTCGCGGGCGTGACGGCGGTGCTCTACTGGCTGCTGGACCGGGCCTGGGGCTGGGTCGGCGCGTTGGTGG
>JADZET010000296.1 GCA_020850375.1 Phycisphaeraceae bacterium
CCAGATCCTTCCGCCATGCCTCGGTGGACCAGCGGTAGTCGTAGGGCTCGGAGCCCACCTTGGACCGCAGGGACAGACTCGGGTACGCGTTGACGCACAGCACATCGTCGGCCGCGAATCGCGGACGGGGGTCCTCGTGCCAGAAGTTGAGCACATGCACGGCCAGGCGCGAGGGATCGAGCGACTTGGCGTATCGGACGAGCTTGGCGTTGCCCTCGGCCACGTCGGGGTGAAAGTCGTAGGTCTCGTTGCTGACTGACCAGAAGGCGACGCAGGGGTGGTTGCGGTCCCGGCGGATGAGCTTCTCGATCTGGCGCTCAGCGGCGGCGAACTTGTTGGCGGCCACGTCCTGCCCGTCGGCCCGACCGTGCCACCAGTAGAGGGGAACCTCCGCCATCACCAGCAGGCCGATCTGATCGCACAGCGCCAGCTCCAACGGGTGGTGAGGGTAGTGGCAGAGGCGGACGAAGTTGCATCCCATGGCCTTGATGGCCAAGAGATCCTGCCGGACCAGGTCCACGTCGGGGCACATGCCCGTGCGCGGGGAGTCCTCGTGGCGGTTGAAGCCGCAGAGGAAGATCGGCTTGCCGTTGAGCAGGACCTGCTCGCCGCGCGTCTCGATCCGGCGGAAGCCGAAGGGGATGGTCCGGGTGTCGAGGGTGTCCTGACCCCGACGTAATGTCACGCGGGCTTGGTACAGCACGGGCGTGTCCGGCGACCAGGCTGTCACGTTCTCAATCGTGGCGGGGATCGTCGCGTCGCCGGTGGGGGAGACGGCATGCTCGAACGTGGCGAGGGTTTTGCCCTCGGGCGACAATACCTCGACGCCGACGCTGCAGTCGGGGGTGGGATCCGAGGCGGTTATTTGCAGCTTCAGCGAGCCGTTTGGCCCCTGCGGCTCAGCCAGGACGTGCACGTCGGCGAGATGAATCAGGTTGCGGACTGTCAATGAGCACTCGCGCAGGATGCCGGCGAAGTGACGCCAGCCGCGTTGCATGCCGGGGACCTCGTCGGGACGGCGCAGGCCGTCGACGAGCACGGCGATGAGGTTCTCCTGGCCAAAGCGGAGCTGGTCGTGGACGGGGAACTCGAACGGCAGGTAGCCATCGGCGTGCGAGCCGACGAGCTCGCCGTTGACATAGACCGTTGCTCGGTGGTTGACGCCCTCGAAACGAACGCGCACGTCCCGTCCGAGCCAATCCTCGGTGACGATCACGCGGCGACGGAACCAGGCCGGCCCCTCGAAGCCCGACAGGCCCGGCAGGCCGTCGTCCATGGCCCCCGGAAGGCTGACGGTGGGCCAGCTCGCGTCGTCATGCTCCGCCCGGAAGTAGCCCAGCGGCAAACCCTCCGAGGCCGGATCAGGCAGGAATTGCCACGGCCCGGTCAGGTCCACGAACGCGCGCGTCATGGATGGCTCCTTGCCCGCTTTAGCTCCTGGCCTTCTTGGCCGCGGCCCCGCGTGGGACCTGCCGGAAGGCCGCGAAGGCCTCGGCCGCCGCCTGCAGTCCGAGCTTGGCCTTGCGATCGCGCGTGACCACGCCGTAGTAGCTGATGGTCAAAGGCGAGGTCAGGCTCTCGTGCCAGGTGTGGTCGGCCCAGCACCAGATGGTGATGCCGGCGACATAGGGCGCGTCCATGGCCGAGGCGTCGTTGCGGATCACCCGGACCTGGCGCTGCTCGCTCATGTGCCCCTCGGTCACGCCGAGCACGGCCGGGTGGCCGAACTCGGTGATGACGATCGGCTTGTCCGGGAAGGCCTCGTGCACGGCCCGTAGGCGCCGCCGCCAGAAGTCGGCCGCCGTCTCGAAGTTCAGCTCGGGCAGGCGCGGCTGCTTGTTCATCACCTCGTCGAAGTCCTCGGGCAGATTCCGCCAGCGGTCGAGGTGGATGCTCGGGTAGCCGTTGACGCAGATCACGTCGTCGGCCTCGAAGGCCATCTGCTGATGCCACTGGCTGGCGACGTGGGTGGCCAGACGGGTCGGGTCGAGCTGGCGGGCGTGGCGGATCAGGTCCGCGTTGCCCTCGCGCACCTCGGGCAGGCTCTCGTAGGTCTCGTTGCTGACCGACCAGAAGATCACGCAGGGGTGGTGCCGGTCGCGCTGGATCATGGTCGTGAGCTGCCGACGGGCGTTGGCCCGCTTACTCTTGAAGAGGGCCTCTCCCATCTGCAGGCCCTTCCACCAGTAGAGCGGGATCTCGTCCATGACCAGGATGCCCAGCTCGTCGCAGAGGTCCAGCTCGCCGGGATGGTGGGGGTAGTGGGCCATGCGGACGAAGTTGCCCCCGGTCTGGCGGATGGCCTCGAGGTCGGCCCGCACGATCGCCATGTCCGTGCACAGGCCCGTGCGCGGCGAGTCCTCGTGGCGGTCGAAGCCCGCCAGCGTCAGCGGCTCGCCGTTGAGCAGCAGGCCCTGGTCGCGCACCTCGATCGTACGGAAGCCCGTGCGCAGCTCCATGCTGTCCACTTCCCGCCCGCGATCGAGCAGCCGGACCTGCACGTGGTAGAGGGCCGGATTCTTCGGCGACCAGGCCTCGACGCCCGGCACATGCCCGCCGAGGGGCAGTGTGGTCCTGCCGTCCTTGGCCAGTTCCTGCGGCCCGGCCCGGAACCAGGCGAGCACCTTGTCGCCCTGCCGCACCGACGCCTCGACCTCGACCTGCGCCGGCTCGCCTCGGCCGTTGGTCAGGTCCACCTCCAGCTCCAGCCGCCCGCCTCCAGCGTCCGGGGCGGCACGCAGCACGCGCACGGCGCCCACCTGCAGCGGGTCGGTGACGATCAGGCCAACCTCGCGCATGATCCCGCAGTAGGTCCGCCACCCGCGCTCGAAGCCCGGCACGTCCTCCTGGCGCGGCTGGTTGTCGATCCACACCACCAGCACGTTGTCCTCGCCCGGCTTTAGGGCGCCGCTCAGGTCGATCTCAAAGGGCAGGTAGCCGTCGTCGTTGGCCCCGACCTGCTGGCCGTTGAGGTAGACGCGGCAGTGGTCCGTCACGCTCTCGAACCGGACGGCCACGCGCCTGCCCACCCACTCGGCCGGGGCGGCAAAGTGCTTGCGGTACCAGGCCGGGCCGAGGTAGCCGTAGAGGTCCGGGCAGGCGTCGACCACCGTGCCCGGCACCGGGGCGGGGATCCAGCGGCGATCGTCATGCGTGGGGTCGATAAAGCCCAGCAGGTCGCCCTTGTCCGACTGGTCGGGCTGCATGCGCCAGGCATCGTTGAGGTCAACGTGGATTCGTGAAGACATCAGTGTGCTCTCATTGAAAAAATAAAAAAGCGGATCCGCTCAGCACCAAACACGGGTGCGCCGAAGCATGCCGGATTGCCCGTGAGGCGTCAACTCGGTGTTCACATCGTGATCGATTCCGCTCGGATCGATGCACAATCGCCTCGTCGCGTAAGATCGTTTCGTAAGCGAGGGCGGCGCAAAACAAAAGCAGCGTGAGACGCCGGGGAATTCGGCATTTCACGCTGCCCTATCGATAGCGGCAACTTCCGAGGGCATACCTCGTTGCCTTCCCGTCCGTGGAGGCGCCCGGCGCGGACGGAATAACAAGGCAGCGGAGGCCAGGAACCACCACGTTCCGCCGTGATGGCTCCCTGCCGACGGTTGTTACCGGCGTCGGCGGAAGGTCAGCAGACCACCCGTGGCCATCAACACCAGCGTGGCCGGTTCGGGGACGGGGGTCGGATACACAGCCACGCCAAAGAACGCCACGTGGTCCGCATTGTCGGTGAAGACCACGAACTGAGCCGTCTCGCCCGGCAGGACCGGGTCGCCGTAGAAGTAAAGGTCCAGCTTGGCGCCGACCGAGACGTTGTCCACCGCCCAGGTCATGCCCGACTGCGAGCCGGTCGGCTGATAGGGCGCATCGACGACGAAGTCGATGTTCGCGACGCTCGGGAAGCCGGGGATGCCGAAGATCTCGAAGTGGAAATCACCCCAAGGTTCGGTGCCGGTGTTCTGAAGGTTGACCATCACGGTTCCCTTGAACGGCTCGGCGTCCTCGTGCGTGAACTCCTGCACGACTTCCGGCCCAAGGCCCTCGAACGTCGCGTTGATCAGGGCGTCATCGGCCCTCGCCTGTCCCGCCAGCAGCACCGACGCCGCCAGCAGCAGCCCCAATGACACAAATGCACAACAGCGATGCATGGCTTTCTCCTCTCCTCCCAGAGAGATGATGCAGTGGACCCTTTCTCTTCCTCCTCGACACGACGAACGAAGCGCGAGCACACAAGACTTGCAAATCCGGACACATGGCAATCATAAACCGAGATAAAGATACCGCAAGCTCGTTTTCTTGCGGATTTGTGCCTGGAACCCGGTGGATCGGCGCTGCCCTGTCGAGCCAAGGGGCTGGGGGGGCAGCCCAGATTGACAGGCCGATCGAACGACCCGCCGTGAGCATCTGTTACAATCCTCAACTTGGCCTCAACCCGCACGCCTTCATACCAAGGGTTTACACGCCATGAGCACCCCCGGAAGTTCCTCGCAGCCCAAGAAGATCGTCCTGGCCTACTCCGGCGGCCTGGACACCTCGGTCATCCTCCCCTGGCTGAAAAACCGCTACCCGGGCGTCAAGCTCGTGGCCTTCGCCGCCGAGCTCGGCCAGGGCGATGAGCTCGAGGGCATCAAGAAAAAGGCCAAGCTCTCCGGTGCCGACGAGGTGGTGGTCAAGGATCTGCGGCGCGAGTTCGCGGAGCAGTTCTGCTTCCCCATGCTCCGGGCCCACGCGACCTATGAGCACGATTACCTCCTGGGCACGAGCATCGCCCGCCCCTTGATCGCCAAGCACCAGGTCCTCGTGGCTCACGAGACCAAGGCCGACGCCGTCGCCCACGGCGCCACGGGCAAGGGCAACGACCAGGTCCGCTTCGAGCTGACCTACATGGCCATGGACCCCAAGCTCAAGATCATCAGCCCCTGGAAGGACCCCACCTTCGAGCTGCGCAGCCGTGAGGCGGCTGTGGAGTACGCCAACAAGCACAACATCCCCATCGCCCAGAGCAAGAAGAAGATCTACTCGCGCGACCGCAACCTCTGGCACATCTCCCACGAGGGCGCGGAGATCGAGGACCCGGCCAATGAGCCGCTCGACCGCTGCCTGGTGATGACGGCGCCGCTGAGCAAGGCGCCGGGCAGGCCGCAGTATGTCGAGGTCGGCTTCGAGAAGGGCACGCCGGTGTCGATCGACGGCAAGCGCTACGCCCCCGAGGCGATCATCGCCAAGCTCAACGCCATCGGCGGCAAACACGCCGTCGGCCAGACCGTGCTGGTCGAGAACCGCCTGGTGGGCATGAAGAGCCGCGGCGTGTACGAGACGCCCGGCGGCACGATCCTCTACGAGGCCCACAAGGCCCTCGAGCAGCTCTGCCTCGAGCGCGATCTCTACCACTACAAGCAGCAGATGGCCGTGCGCTACGGCGAGCTGGTCTATTACGGCCAGTGGTTCCACCCGCTGCGCGAGGCGATGCAGGCGTTCATCGACCAGGCCAGCCTGCTGGTCACCGGCACGGCCAGGGTCAAGCTGTTCAAGGGTCGGGCCCAGGCCGTCAGCGCCACGAGCCCCAACAGCCTCTACGACACGCAACTGGCCAGCTTCGCCATGGACGGGTACGACGTGACGGCGGCGCGCGGCTTCATCGACCTCTTCGGCCTGCCGATGAAGGTCCGCGGCCTCAAGCACGGCACCAAGGTCTGATCACAACCGCCAGGAAGCGCCCATGCCCACGACTTCTCGGAAGAA
>JADZET010000297.1 GCA_020850375.1 Phycisphaeraceae bacterium
GCAACGTCCACCGCGGCGAGGAGATCTTCCAGGAGGTCTTCCTGCTCGTCTGGGCCAAGCGCACGCTCTACGAGTTCCCCCGTCCCTTCAAGCCCTGGCTCTATCAGATCGCGGTCAACCGCTGCCGACAGGAGCTTCGCCTCAAGCGTCTCGGGCTGGTCGACATGCCGTTCCTGGATCCCCTGGACATCCAGGCCGCACCCACCTTCTCGCCGGCCGAGGTGGCCATCCAGACCGAAACCGCCTCCCTCGTCCAGGAGGCCCTCTTAACGCTCCCGACCAAGCAGCGGGAGGTGGTGGTCATGCGCGTTTGGGGCGGCCTGTCCTACGCCCAGATCGCCCAAGCCACCGGCCGGCGCGAGTCCAGCGTCCGCTCACACATGCACCACGCCCTGACCACCTTGCGGGCCCGGCTCGAGGCCCGTTTGCGGTGATCCTGCGTCCATCAGACGCAAGGAGCTAAGCCATGCCACGACAAAACAATGACGTGCAGGGATGGGTCGAGGATTACCTCCACGGCCTGCTCGACGACGAGCAGAGCGCGTTCGTCCGCGACCAGGTCGAGTCCAATCCGCTCTGGCAGGTGGCCATGACGCAGGCCCAGCAGCGCCTCGAGGCCATGCGGGAGTTGCCGGCCGTCGAGCCGTCGGAGAAGCTCATCCAGACGACGCTCCGCCGGGTGGACAACCGGGCGCGGTGGAACCGGATGACCCGGCGCTGGAGCTGGCGGGTCACCGCGGGCCTGCTGACAGCCGCGGCGATCGTGCTCGGCTGTGTCCACGCCTACTTCCTCACGCTCTCGCCCACGCCCTACAGCCTCGAAGTGCTCGGCCAGTCCGAGCTGCTGACCGACGCCCCGGCGTCGCTGCACGTCCGATTCATCAACCAGAAGACGCACCAGCCGATCGAGAACGCCGATGTCCGGATCGCCCTCTACGAGCCCCAAACAGGTCGGCAGGTCGACCTGGCGGAATTCCGCACCGACAGCCGCGGCTCGGGCTCGCCGCGCTTCACGATGCCGGACTGGAAGGTCGGCTCCTACGAGCTTCGCGTGACGGCCAGGCCCCACGGCGGCGTGACCGAGTCGCTCACGCAGTCCGTCCGGCTCATCCGCTCCTGGCAGGTCATGGTCAGCTCGGACAAGCCCGTCTATCAGCCAGGGCAGACCATCCTGGTTCGCTGCCAGGCCCTGCGCAAGCCGGACCTCAAACCCGTCGGCGGGCAGGACATCCTCTGGACCGTGGCGGACCCCAAGGGCAACATCATCTTCAAGCAGCACGACGTCAGCAGCCGGTTCGGCATCGGATCAATGCAGTGTCCCCTGGCCGATGAAATCATCGAAGGCCCCTACACCATCGCCTGCCAACTCGGCGACACTAAGAGCAACCTGACCGTCGAGGTCAAGAAGTACGTCCTGCCGAAGTTCAAGGTCGACGTCGAGCTGGACAAGCCCTTCTGCCAGCCCGGCGACCTCCTGCGCGGTCAGGTCGGCGCCCGCTACTACTTCGGCAAGCCCCTGGCCGGCGCGGCGATCGACGTGCAGATGCAGTCGACCGATTTCCAGGAGCCCGTGGTCCAGCTCCCCCGTATCTATGCTGACCCCGACGGCAAGGCCAAATTCGAGCTGCGCATCCCCACCTGGCTCGCCGGCCGGGAGCAGGACAGCGGCAACGCCCGTGTCCTGATCACCGTGACGGTCACCGACACCGCCGGCCAGCAGCAGTCGCGCACGCTCGACAGGGCGGTGGTCTCCGAGCCCATGCAGATCGAGGTGATCCCCGAGGACGGCGAGCTTGTCCAGGGCATCCCCAACACGCTCTACCTGCTGGTGACCTACCCCGACGGCACGCCCGCCCAGGCCGATCTCGACGTCACGGGCATCGAGCAGTCCGTCCGGACCAGCGACGCCGGGGTGACCCAGGTCGAGTTCACCCCCCTTTCGCAGACGCTGGCCCTGACCATCCGCGCCACGGACAAACAAGGCCTGACCGGCCTGCGCCGCGTTACCCTGACCTGTGGCAAGGGCACGGCTGACTTCATCACCCGCGTGGACCGAGCCGTGTACGACGGTGGGCAGAGCATTCGCGTGACAGTCCTGAGCGGTTCAGCCGCCAGCCGTCAGCCGGTCTACATGGACCTGATCAAGGACGGCCAGACCATGCTCACCACCTCGGCCGAGTTCAAGGACGGTCGAGCTGAACAGGTCATCGACCTGCCGCCGGACCTCAGCGGCACGCTGCAACTGATCACCTATCGCTACGACGCCGACACCGGCCTGCCCGTGCGCAAGAGCCGGGTGATCTACGTCCGCCCCGCGCGGCAGATCGACGTGCAGACGACGCTGGACCGGCCCGAGTACCGCCCGGGCGACCAGGCCCAACTCAGCCTACAACTCCGCGACGCTCAGGGCGAACCCGTGCCCGGCGCCATCAGCCTCGCCGCTGTCGACGAGGCGGTCTTCGGCGTGCTCGAGCAGCGCCCGGGCCTCGAACAGACCTTTTTCACCCTCGAGCATGAACTTCTCAAGCCCGTCTACGCGATCTACCCGTGGTCGCCCGACCTGACGACCAGCCTGCCCACAACAGATCTGCAATCGCTCGAGCAGGCGCTCTTCGCCCGCACCGCCGGGACGAAGGTCGGCGGCCGCGAGGAACTGTTCCAGCGTCTTGTCGAGCAAAAACTCATCAGCCCCGACTACGTACGAACCATGGACCTGGATAGCTTCGAAGAGGCTTGGCAACGCCAACTAACCAACGGAACACTTCCTGAAAATGTCGTGGAGATGCTGCGTAAGGCGGAACACTCACCGTACAGCCTGACCGGCGGAACCTATGCCGAGAAGGCCGCACAGACGCGTATGGCTCGTCACAACGGCCTTGAGGCAATGAGCGTCGCGTGGGCCCTGTATGTGTTCGTCGCGATCATCGCGGGAATTGCCTGCCTATTGACCTACTTGCACACGACCACGGGCAGAACCATCCTCAACTTTGTGCTGATTATGTTGGCGATTTTTCTCCTGGTAAGCCTGTTGCTCCCATCGCTGGGCACTGCACGCCGTCAAGCCAGGCGCAGTGAAGCATCCACTCGTGCCCGCGGCATCGGCCAGGCGTTGACTCTACTGAGCGAGCAGGCCGTGCCGACGGCCGAGAGCCCCCCAGCGGACCAGCCCGTCCGCGTGCGCCAGTGGTTCCCCGAGACGTTGCTCTGGAAGCCGCAGATCATCACTGACGACCAGGGCCGCGCGAACCTGAGCATCGACCTGGCCGACTCGATCACCACCTGGCGGCTGAGCGCCGGGGCGGTCACCGCCGACGGCCAGCTCGGCGGCACTCAGACACCTATCCGCGTCTTCCAGCCCTTCTTCGTCGACCTGAATCTGCCCGTCGCCCTGACCCGTGGCGACGAGGTGGCCGTGCCCGTGGTGGTCTACAACTACGTGGATGAGCCGCAGACCGTCCGCCTTGAGCTCCAGTCCGACGGCTGGTTCACGCTCCTGGATCAGCCCGTGCAGCAGATTCAGCTCGCGGCCCACGAGGTGCGGGCCACTTCGTACCGCATCCAGGCCGCGAAGGTCGGCCGACACGAACTCCAGGTCCTCGCCCGCGGCCAGGGCGGCGACGCCGACGCCATCCGCCGATCCGTCGAGGTGAATCCCGACGGCCGGCTCGTCGAGCAGACCTTCAATGGATCGCTCGCCCAGCCCGTGACGTTCTCCCTGGACCTCCCCGCCAACGCCATCGAGGGCAGTGGCAAGCTCCTGGTCAAGATCTACCCCACCACCTTCAGCCAGGTCGTCGAGGGCCTCGAGGGCGTCTTCCAACGTCCCTACGGCTGCTTCGAACAGACCTCCTCCACGACCTACCCCAACGTCCTGGCCCTGGACTACCTCCGCCGCACGGGCAAGAGCGTCCCCGCCGTCGAGGCCACCGCCCAGCAGTACATCCACCTCGGCTACCAGCGTCTGTTGAGCTTTGAGATTCCGGGGGGCGGATTCGACTGGTTCGGCCGGCCGCCCGCCAACCGCACGCTGACCGCCTATGGCCTGATGGAGTTCGTTGACATGGCCCGCGTGCACGACGTCGACCCCAGGCTCATCGAGCGCACCCGCCAGTGGCTCATGCAGCAGCGCGACGCCGACGGCTCCTGGACGCCCGACGACCACCGCATGCACGGCGACCCCAGCAGCCAGTCGCAGGCCCGGCTCTCGACCACCGCCTACATCGCCTGGGCCCTGTTCGGCGACGACGACCGAGGCAACCCCGAAGGCGCCGCCACCCACGATTACCTGCTCCGCCACCGTCCCGCCTCGATCGACGACCCCTACACCCTGGCCCTAGTGTGCAACGCTCTGTACGCTCTCTGGCCCGACGCCCACGACGTCGATCCTTACCTCGAAAAGCTCGCCAGCCTGCGGCAGACCAGCCGCGATGGCAAGCTCGTCTGGTGGACACAGTCGCCCGGCAGACGCACCACCTTCTACGGTGCGGGCATCAGCGGCGACGTCGAGACCACCGCCACGGCGTGCCTGGCCCTGATGCGTCGCCCGCAGAATGCCGTGACGGTTCGCGGCGCGCTGACCTGGCTGATTCAGCAGCGATCCTCCACCGGCGCCTGGCCGTCGACCCAGGCCACCGTCCTGGCCCTCAAGGCCATGCTGGCAGCCAGCGGCACACCCCTCGGCGGTGATCAGGAACGGCTGATCAGCGTCGCTCTCGACGGCCAGGTGATCGAACGACGGTACATCTCCGAGGACCAATCCGACGTGCTCCAGCAGATCGACCTGTCGGGCCGCGTCTCTCCCGGCCAGCACCGCCTGGACATCACCGAGTCCACCGGCGGCAGCAGCTACCAGGTGGTACACCGCTACCACGTGCCGGAAGCCATGGCCGCCAAGCCCCAGGAGCCGCTGGAGATCGCCGTGCGCTACGACCGCCGAGAGATGCAGGTCGGGCAGACGCTCGCCGCGACTGCCACGGTGACCAATCGCACCGCCGACGTCGCCTCGATGGTGATCCTGGACCTGCCGATCCCCGCCGGCTTCGAACTGCGCGCGGAAGACTTCGACGCCCTGGTCAAAGCCGGCTCGATCGCCAAGTACCAGCTCACGCCGCGCAGCGTGATCGTCTACCTGCGACAACTCACACCGGATCAGCCGCTGGAGCTGCGCTACCGCCTGGAGCCGACCATGCCGGTGAAATTGACTGTGCCCGGAGCCGAGGCGTACGAGTACTACGATCCGGACCAGCGCGGCAGCGCCCCAGCGATGGACCTGGAGGTTACGCCGCCGACATGAGCGCCAGCGATCATACCCCAACCTCTATTGTCCAGGACCCACCGCTCGACAGGCAGCCCGCCAAGTGGCATCGATGTGACGATTCCCTCATCACCGCCAACGGGCAGAGCACGACTACCACGCCAACGGAACCAGGCTGTGTTTGACGGCTCGGCCAGCAGCCTTAGGCATCGTTGGATGATGGCCAGGTGGATCATGCCCAGGAAGTGCGTGGCGAGCTTCTCGAAGCGGGTGGCCACGCGTCGACAGCCCTTGAGCCAGCCGATGCAGCGTTCGACGGTGTTGCGACGGCGATAGCGTTCACGGTCGAAGTCGGCCGGTCGGCCCGGGCGACGGCGGCGGGCGGTTCGTTTGCGAGGGATCACGTCATCGATGCCCCGGCGTCGGCATCACCGGCGGATGCGTGGCACGTCGTAGGCCTTGTCGCCAGCCACCGCCAGGGGACGACGACGCGGGCCGATCCGCACCGCGTCCATCAGCGACTCGAAGCGTGTGGACTCATGAGCCTGGCCGGCGGTGACCAGCGCCGCCAGGGGCAGGCCGCGGGCGTCGGTCACCAGATGAAGCTTCGAACCCCAA
>JADZET010000298.1 GCA_020850375.1 Phycisphaeraceae bacterium
GCCCCGATGACTACGCAGACACCTTTGCCGGCTATAAAGCCATCCGTCTGCTTGATGACCAAGGAGTCGTAAGAGGCGAGTTCGTCTGGCGTCTTGCACACGGCCAATCGGTCGAGGTCACCGAGTTCGGTATCTATCAACCGGAGGATCGGAGGAAAGGTTGGGGAACTGCGCTGCTGGAGGCGGGGATCGCGTCCATTCGTGAATTCTTCAAGGATAAACCCTACAAACTTCGGCGCGTCTATCTCTTCTGCGACTCCATCAACAAACCCGGCCGGGCCTTCTACGAGGCGCGTGGGTTCTCAGCCGCCGTCACTCTCCCCGCCTTCTACCACTACTGCGATTCGGTGCTCTACGTTCGCGACATGACGTGCGAGGACGGCGCCTGACAGTGTCGCCAAGAGCGCGGGTGCCATGCAGCGTCCCGAAGGGCGCTGCGTGCGATCTACCCATCACTTCCGTTCGCCCGCCGGCCGCGGACCGACGTCGGACATATCAATCGCCTTGAACCCCAATCCAAACGCCGGCGAATCCGCCGCCAGCGTAAAGTCACGCTTCTCCAAGTCCGCAAACTTCGGATCCGCCGCGAGCGAATGACGGTCCATGCCGTGCTGATCCTGCCACACCGTCAGGTCCACGGGCGCGCCCTCCTTGCCGAACTTCAGCGGCTGCCCATCCACGTCCCACATCAGATTCAGGTCCGAGATGTGCCTGATGTGCTCCAGGTCGTTGCGATACCCCGCCTTGAACATCAGCGCCCCGCGCGTCACCAGGATATTTCGCTCGAGCGTCAAGCCATTGTGCTCTTCAGCCCGCGAAAAGGCGATCACGCCCTCCTGGCCCAACGCAAAGATGTTGTTCCGAAGAATGTTTTCTCGCCCATAGTGCTGGTGAAACGCCTCGCCGTTGGTGTCGTAGGCGATGTTGTCCTCCACCACAATGTGGCTCGACCCCTCGTCCAGATAGATCCCCCAGCCGCCGTAATTCGCCTTCTGCACGTCGTGGATCAGATTCCCCCGGATCACCGTCCCCGGCTGCACCCCCAGCGTGTAGATGCCACCCATGTCGCTGAGCAGCCCCTGGCCGATGCCGTAGATGTGGTTCTTCTCGACGAGATTATTGCACGTCACGCTCGGCCCATACCCCCACGACCAGCCCACGGAGATGCCCGTGTAAAAAAGGTCATGAATCTCGTTGTGGGCGATGACATTGTCGAAGGTGTGCATGGCCAACACGCCGATGCCGCTGTGGAAGATGCGCCCGCCGTGGTGGATGCGGTTGTCGGTGATGCGATTCCCGCTGGTCCGCCCCCACGCCGGCTCGTTGGCGCTCGTCCCGCAGATCTTCACGCCCCCAGCACCGAGATCGCGCAACTCACACCCCGCCACGCGGTTACCCGTGCACCCGTCCGAGATCTCCACCCCGTACCAGCCCACATTCTCGATCGCGCAATCCTCGATCGCACAATCCTTCGCCCCCAGCAGAAACACCACGCCGGGCACGTCGCACGCCGCCTGCGGCGCCGCCGCCACGTTCCCCCGGCCGTACCGCTTGTCCACGCCCTCGAGCGGCATCCCATCCTCGCCGGGATGCCGCCAATCCGTGCTCGCCAGCGAAAGCCCTCGCAGCGTCACCCCCTGCACAAACTGCCCCTTCTCAGGATCGCCGACGATCTTGACCAGTTGCAGCAGACGCGGCGCCGTCACGCGCGTCTTTCCCAGCTCCTCCCCCGGAAGCGGCAGGTAAATGAGCTTCCCCGCCGGCCGATCCAGGTACCACTGCCCCGGTTGGCGCAGCTTCTCGTACACGTTGTTGAGGTAGTACCGCGCGTACGTCTTCTGCGTGTCGTCGATCAGCGGCCCCCGGCTCACGCGTCCGAGCTTGACCAATCGCATTGCCGGGTCGTAGCTCACGACTGGGAATCGCTCCTCGATCCACCAGTGAACGACGACGACCTCCACGTCCGTCAGGTTCTTGAGCGGCCCGAACATCCCCGCCCGGGCCGTGAACGCGTCGTTCTTCGCCTGCGTCGTCCACGTCGCCGACTTGGGCAACCCCGGCACGTCCTGCATCGTGAAGTATCCCTCCTCCGGCGCCCGAGGCTGCGGCCGCGGCTCCCCATCGACATACAACTGCCGAAACGCCCATTTCCCCTCCGCCACCTCCGGAAGTTCCGCCACCCACGCCTTCTGCCCGTGGACCTCCGTCACCGTCCAATCCGTAATCAACCGCCCGCCGTCGAGCACGGGCTCCTGCCCCGGCAGCGCCGCCACCGTGACCAGCCCGTCCTCCGGCGTGAATGTCAACGGCTCGGCTAATTCATATCGTCCGCCCGCCAGCCAGATCGTCCGCGTCTTGTCCCTTTCGTCCGGTTCAGCCGTGCGACGCTGGCGCAGCTTCTCCATCGCCGCCGGGATGCTCGCCAGCGGCCGCTGGGCGTTGTCACCGACCGCCTCGTCGCTCCCCCCGGGGTTGACGAACAGGTCCCCCTCCACGGGCTGAGCCGGCTGATCCATGGCCGCCCATGCTACCCCCATGCGCCCCGTGACCACCACCGCCGCCGCCCACAGGAACCATCCGCAGGTGCATCCCTTCATCGCTCGCCCTTTCACCCGGTTAAGGTTTTTGACACCCCACGCACCCACCCTACAATTCCATCCAAGATTCGACCAGGAGACCTTCGTGGAACAGACCTTTCATTGCAGCCTGCTGACCCCCCAGGAGCAGCTCCTGGACGAGCCCGCCAAGTACGCCTCCGTCCCCGCCTGGGATGGCTTGGTCGGCATCGCCCCCCAGCGTGCCCCGCTCCTGGCCAAGCTCGGCGACGGCCTGCTCCGCGTCGACCTCGTCACCGGCCAGTCCCGCTGGTTCTTCATCGGCGGCGGTTTCGCCCAGATGCTCGACAACCGCCTGTCCATCCTCGCCGAGCGGGCCACCCTCCCCGGACAAGTCTCCGCCGAGGAGGCCCAGGCCAGCCTCCGCGAGGCCGAGGCCGTCATCGCCACCACCGACGAGCAGGTCCAGAAGAAGCAGCGTCAGCTCGCCCAGGCCCGCGCCCTGATCGCCCTGGCCGATCATGCAGATTCCGCCGCCTGAGCCGCGTTTTCTACTCATCACGCCGCCGCCTGATCCGGCCGGCCCTCCAGCTGAGGGTTGCCTCACGTCCCGACCCTTCGTAGGTCGATGCTAGACCGTATGATGAGCGTATCGCGGCCCGACGAACGCCAGACATGCGGCAATTCTTACGACACAACGTCCCGAGTCAGTTCCACCGCCGGCTCATGCTGCTGGGCGTCGTGGCCATGGTTCTGGGCCTGCTGCTGGTCCTGCGTCTGAGCCAGCTCACACTCACCCAGCACGCCCGCTGGCTCGAGCGCGCCGAGGCCGTCCTGATCGACAGCCAGTACGTCCCGACCGTCCGAGGCCGGATCCTCGACCGCCAGGGCCGCGTCCTGGCCCAGAACCGCCCCTGCTTCAACATCGCCGTCCGCTACCCCGTCATCGCCGGCAACTGGGTCTACGACGAGGCCGCCCGCATGGCCCGCCGGGCCGACCCCGAGCTCTGGGCCGAGCTCGACTACATCGGCCGAGAACGCTTGATCGCTCAGTGGGAGCCTCGCTACCAGCAGCAGGTCGACGACCTCTGGCGGACGCTGGGCAACCTCGGCGACGTCGGCCCCCTGGAGGTCGAACGCCGACGGGCCTCGATCGTCAGCCGCGTCAGCCAGATAGCCGGCTACCTCTGGGAGGTCTGGCGTCAGGAACGCTTCGAGCAGCTCGACACCCCCGTCACCCTGGCCGAGGTCGCTCGCCCCATCGCCGAGCACAGCGCCTACCACGACATCGTCCTGGCCGTCAGCCCCGAGGCCCGCGTCAGCGTCGAACGCCTGTTCGCCCAGGCCCAGGCCAACGACGACCGTCGCGACGACCAGGGCCGCCGCGTCTACAACGAACTGGCCGTCTGGAAGCAGGTCCAGATCCAGCGCGGCTACCAGCGCGAGTATCCCCTCGAAACTCTCGACGTCACCGTCGACCGCAGCCATTTCCCCGGCCCGCTCCGCTCCGACGACCCGATCGATATCGAAGTCCCCGGCGTGGGCCTGCAGATCATCGGCACCCTCCGTTCCATCCAGAAGGAGGACATCGACCGCCGCCCCTTCTGGCCCAATGGCGCCGCCGACCCTGACCTGGCCGGCTACCGCCCCGGCGACCTGACCGGCCGCGGCGGCATCGAGGCCGCCCTCGAGGACGTCCTGCGCGGCTCGCGAGGCAAGGTCGTCTACCGCCTCGACACCCAGCAGGAGCAGCGCACCGAGCCTCAGCCCGGCAAGGACGTGCGTCTGAGCCTGGACATCCAGCTCCAGGCCCGCATCTCCGCCCTGATGAGCCCCAAGGTCGGCCTGATGCAGACGCAGGCCTGGCACTTCAAGGACGCCGCCTCCAGTCCCCGACTCGGCCAACCCCTCCGCGGCGCCGCCGTCGTCATCGAGGTCGAGACCGGCCAGATCCTCGCCGCCGTCAGCAGCCCCAACTACAGCCTGACTGACCTCGAGGAGCGCCCCGACTGGGTCTGGCGCGATCCGATCGACCTTCCCTACCTCAACCGCGCCATCGGCCGGCAGTACCAGCCCGGATCCACGGTCAAACCCCTCGTCCTCGCCGCCGCCGTCACCGACCGCAAGATCGGCTACGACGAAACCGTCGACTGCCACGGCCCCTTCGATCCCAAGCGGCCGAACATCTGGCGCTGCTGGATCTACAAGATGAGCAACGGTCAGTTCTCGCACGGCCCGCTCACCGGCCCCGAGGCCATCGCCCGCAGTTGCAACATCTTCTTCTACACCATGGGCAGCCGCCTGGGCCTGCACCGCCTGACCTGGTGGTACCAGCAGTACGGCCTGGGCCGCCGGCTCGAGGTTGGTCTGCTCCCGCGCGAGATCGCCCGCGGCTCCCTGCCCCGACGAGCCCTCCTCGAACTCGCCTCGAACTTCCCCGAAGGGCGCGGCGTCGAGAGCCCCTCCGACCACACCGAGGCTGTCTTCATGGGCATCGGCCAGGGTCAGATCGACTGGACGCCCCTCCAGGCCGCCAACGCCTACGCCGCCATCGCCCGTGGCGGCGTCGAGCTCGACCCCACCTTCATCGTCGATCCCGCCGTCGCCCCGCGTCAGGCCGTCGACCTCCACCTCGACCGTCGCGCCGTCCGCATGGCCCTGCAGGGGCTGAACGATTCCGTCCACCAGACCTACGGCACCACGAACCACATCTCCGCCCTCGACCGCGAGCCCGTCTTCACTTTCGAAGGCGCTTTGGTCTACGCCAAGTCCGGCACGGCCGACCCCGGCGCCGTCTGGCTGGACCTGAATCACGACGGCAAGCGCTCGGCCGACGAGGTGCGCAGGTGGGGCGACCACGCCTGGGCCATCGCCCTGGTCCAGAAGCCCGGCACGGCTCATCCCCAGTACGCCATCGCCGTCCTGGTCGAGTTCGGCGGCAGCGGCGGCGCCTGCGCCGGCCCGATCGTCAACCAGATCCTCTACGCCATGCAGCAGGAGAACCTGCTGTGAACCCTCTGACGGCCAAGCTCACCGACCTTTTGCGGCCGCACGCCGGCTGGTTTGTCCTGCTCGCCGCCGTCGGCCTGACCATCGTCGGCATCACCGCCATCTCTACCGTCAATCTCCCCTACGCCCGCGCCCAGGCTCAGTGGCTGGCCATCGCCTTGACCCTGATGCTCATCTGCCTCTTCCCTCACCCCAAGCACATCGGCCAGATCGCCACACCCCTGGCCGTGCTCATCACGCTTGTTCTGGCGATCATGATCCTTCCGGGGGTCCCGCGATCCATCGTCCCGGTCCGCAACGGCGCTCGGGCCTGGATCGACCTCCGCTTCATGATGCTCCAACCCTCGGAACTCGCCAAGATCATCTACGTCCTGGCCCTGGCCTGGTACCTCCGCCACCGCCAGTCCTACCGCACCTTCCGCGGCCTCTTGGTCCCCTTCGTCATCCTTTTCGTCCCCATGACCCTCGTCCTGCTCCAGCCGGACATGGGCACCGCCATACTCTTCGTCCCCGCTCTGCTGGCCATGCTCCTGGCCGCCGGCGCCAAGCTCCGCCACCTCGGCTCGATCATCGGCCTGGGCGTCCTGACCATCGGCCTGAACGTCGCCGCCATCTACACCCTGCCCGACTCCATGCAGCTCCTCCAGGCCCACCAGGTCGCTCGCATCCGGGCCACCATCAGCCGCGCCAAGGGCGAAACCCGCTACCTCAAGGACGTCGGCTTCCAGCAGGACAAGGCTGTCACCCTCATCGGCGCCGGCGGCCCCCAGGGCCTGGGCGAGGAAAAAGCCCGCACCCTGATCGCCTTCAATCGCCTGCCCGAGGACCACAACGACATGATCTTCGCCGTCGTCGTCAGCCGCTGGGGCTTCCTCGGCGGCGCCGGCGTGCTGGCCCTCTACGGCGTCCTGATCGCCGGCATGCTCCGCGTCGCCGCACGCACCAAGGAGCCCGTCACGCGCCTGTCCGTCGTCGGTTTCGCCGCGCTGCTGCTCAGCCAGGTGACCATCAACATCGGCATGTCCCTGGGCGTCCTGCCGATCATCGGCATCACGCTCCCGTTCGTTTCCTACGGCGGATCGAGCCTGCTCGCCTGCTTCGCCATGATCGGCCTGGTGATGAACTTCGCCTCCCATCGCCCCTCGATCATCCAACGCCCCAGCTTCGAGTTCGACCACGCCGACGCCCTCTTCCAGTGATCGCAGGAGCCCCCCGTGCCCGACCCGTTCCCCGCCTTCCTCATTAGCGAAGCCCAGCGACTCGGCATCACGCTGCCCCCGGAAGTCTGGGGGAAGCTCGCCGGCTATCTCGACCTGCTCCTCGAGGCCAACGAGAAGTTCAACCTCACCGCCGTCCGCGACCGCGACGAGGCCTGGCGGACGCACATCCTCGACAGCCTCACGCTCCTGGCCGGCCTGCAAGACCTCACCCCCGGCACGCGTCTGGCTGACGTCGGCTCCGGCGGCGGCCTTCCGGGGGTGCCCCTGGCCATCGCCGCGGGTCCGAATCTCGCCGTCACCCTCATCGAGGCCACCGGCAAGAAGGCCAACTTCCTGCGGGAATGTGCGACGAAACTCGACCTCCCCAATGTCACCGTCGTCGCTGAACGCGCCGAGATCGTCGGCCACGATCCCGTTCATCGCCAGCAATACGACCTGGTCACCGCCCGCGCCCTGGGACCCCTGCGCGTCCTGCTCGAATACACCCTGCCCCTGCTGAAAGTAGGCGGCCAGCTCCTGGCCATGAAGGGCCCGAGCGTGGAAGAAGAACTCGACCAATCCCAGCGAGCCCTGGAAGTTCTCGGCGCCGGCGAAGTGAGCGTGTTTGAACCCTACCCCGAAGGCTCGGGCGTCCGCAAGGTCATCGTCCGTGTGACAAAGACCAGACCAACAATCAAATCTTATCCACGAAACCCGGGTACGCCGAAGCAGACACCGTTGTAGAAACCACTGAATTGACCTTATAGCCTGCGCTCGTGCCTGATTCTTTGTGGAAGGTCTGGATCATTTCGGTCATGTTCTTCTTCGATTCATGGTCGAAGTTTTCGTCAGGCACTAAGCCAAGAAAACAAGCCATGACATCACAAATCTTCCCCGCTGATTCGGTCACGTCCCACGCGGAAACGTCTTTGCTGCCTGGTTGGTTAAGTCCCCGGCGATTGGTCAAAATGTGCGCGACGTGCTTATCAGCTTGGCTCTTAGCCTTAATGATGATTTCTGTAGGCTCTGGGCAACGCTCTTCCCAGCTGACAACATAATCGATAGCTACAACATCATTGCCCCGTAGCCGCGCAAATTTCTCGCAGGTTTTCCCCGCTTTGATCTTACCCTTGTGTGCATAGAAAAAGACAATCAACGCCCTGCAGTGTATGGCAAACGATTCAACCGCGACGTTGCGCAACTCCCCATTGGAACTTGATGCAATCCTCGCCGCAGAGAGGAGCATTTTTAGCTCGTACCGAATCGTCTTGGCGTCGCTCTTAAGCTCTGCTGGCGTACGAGATGGGCGGGATGGGCGAGGCTTGCTCATCGGTCACGCCGCCACAACCTGTTCATAGGAGAACTGCGGAATTCCCGCCCGCTCGGATGCGTGTTCCACGGTGATCGCGCAGATGTTGCCCTGAGCGTCCACGTCCAGAAGCGTGTTCTCGTCGAGGTCGCGCGTCTCAGCCACTTGGCCCTCGCGGAATTCGATCAGCAGCGTGTCGGTGTCGGCAAAGTAACGAATCTTCATGGCGTGAATCCCCGATCAAAGAAGGCGTTGTGCACCGTCTGCCCGTCGGGCAACAGGACCACGCGAAGGTATCGGCCATCCATTTCGTCCACGCGCGTCCATCGACGGATGCGGCCGTCGGCTTGAATCTCCTGGTGGATGGGTCTGAGCATCGCCATCTCGATCCATTCGTCCTTAATCATAGCCCTGTCAGGCCGTGACCGCATGACCTGGAAATAACGCGTTGTTTTCACGGGATTAACCTAGCACAAGCTGTGACAGCGTCAAGCGAATTGACATGGTGTCTGCCGGTCACCGCCTCTTCGGCCTCGACTGCCGCGCCACGATCCGATGCGCCAGCCCCGGGCTGATCGCACTGATCCAGTCCATCACCCGGTAATACCGCGGCACACAGACCTCCAGCCGCGGCCGGTCGAGCAGGCGCTCGATCCGTCCGGCCACCGCGTCGGCGGTGATGCCGTGCCGAGTCACCTGCCTGAACAAGGCACGCATCCCCGGCTTCTCAAAGAACTCCGTCCGCACGATCCCAGGGTTGACGTAGCTGATATGCACGCCGCTCTCGGCAGGGGGGTGCTCCGCCGCGAGGCTCTGCGTCATCGCCACCAGCGCCGCCTTCGCCGCCGTGTAGGGCGCGTGCCCCCACGGCGCCATCTTGACCGAGATCGACCCGACGTTGATCACGTGCCCACGCCCACGGTCGAGCATCCCCGGCAGCACCGCCCGGATCAGCGCCGCCGCCGCGTGATAGTGCACCTGCATCAGCGCCCGTTCCTCGTCCGGCCGGACCTCGAGCATCGGCGAGTAGATCCCGTGCCCCGCGTTATTGACCAGCACCTCGATCAGCCCGGGCAATCTCGCCAGCTCCCCCGCGACGCTGCCCACGTTCTCCCGATCGCTCAGGTCCGCCTCCATGATCGTGCAGCCGGCGGTCGCTCCCTCGCCGTCGGCGATCTGACCGGCTAGTTCCTCCAGCATCGCCCGCCGCCGGGCCACCAGCACCAGGTGATACCCCCGCCTGCCCAGCCGCAGCGCCGTCGCCCGCCCGATCCCGCTCGACGCCCCCGTCACCACGGCCACGCCGCGGGACTCCTCAAATACTCGATCGTTCAAGGAGGAATGATCTAAATGGGTCACGCCTCGAAACGTTATCATATTTGCCCCCACGCGGGGCAGGTCCACTCACGCCGCCACACAAGACCTGCCGGAGTCTCGGGCATGAAACCCGATCGATTGCACGTCCAGACCTTCACCCTCGGCGCCTGGCAGACCAACTGCTACGTCGTCCACACCCCCGCAAGCCCCGCCCCCACAGCCCCCGGAAGCAGTGGGGGGGGTATGACCCCACCCGCTTCGTGCTGGATCGTCGACGCCGGCAGCGCACCGCAGCCCATCATCGATTACGTTCGCCGGCATCACCTCCACCCCGCCGCCGTCCTGCTCACCCACGCCCACCTCGACCACATCATGGGCCTGGCTGACCTCCGCCGCGCCTGGCCCGACGTGCCCATCCTCGTCCACCCCCTCGAACGCGAGTTCCTGGCCGACCCCACGCTCAACCTCTCGGCCTGGATGGGCATGCCCGTCATCGCACCCTCTGCGACGGGCTCACTCGAGCACGGCCAAGTCCTCGCCCTCCCCGGCGTCGACCTCGCCCTGCACGTCCGCCACACCCCCGGCCACAGCCCCGGCGGCGTCTCGTTTGTTCAGCCCGAGTCAGGCTTCGTCCTAGCCGGCGACTCCCTCTTCGCCGACTCGATCGGCCGCACTGATTTCCCCACCTCCGACCACCAAACCCTGCTCGCCTCCATCCAGCGGCAGCTCTACACCCTCCCCGACGCCACCGTCGTCCTGCCCGGCCACGGCCCGGCC
>JADZET010000299.1 GCA_020850375.1 Phycisphaeraceae bacterium
GTTAGCCACGCTCGAGAGGATCCCGCCGATGTCGATGTTGGAGAGAGCGGCCTGAATGGGCGCCATCGCCGGGTGCTGACTCGAGAACGCATACTCCATGATCCGCCGGGCGTCGGAGCGGAAGCTATGCCCGACGTAGCCGTTGGCGATGGCGGCCTCGAGGAAGAGCTCCTGCAAACTGATCCCGCTGCGGAAGCGCTTGGACGCCACGTCCAGGGCCTGCTCGTCACAGTGGGCCTCGGGCTTGTGGATCTTGGCCGACAGCAGGCAGGCGGCCTGGAGCACCGCCCCCGTGATGGCCGGAGAAGTCACCACATACCCCATCGGCGCCTTGGGGCGAGAGGCACGCAGGACCTCGAGCTCGGTCTTGGTCAGGTCCCAGCCCTCGGCGATGGCCTTGGCCTCGACCCCCGGAAGCTTGCCGCCACACAGCTCGCGGATCCCCGCGATGCGATGCGTCTCGGCGGCGAGCTTGGTCCGCATCTCCGCCACGGGATCGGGCACGGCCTCCGCCGTCGCGGTGGCCGCGACATCCTGCGTCTTGGCCTCGATGGTGTTCGCCTGCGGATCCGTCTGGTCCTGTTCCTTGTCCTGCTCGCTCACGTTGATGCTCTCCTTCTTGGCCGAAGCGGCCACACGGGCCGACGTGTTGCCGTCGGCGCCCAGGTCCACAAAGCTGATCTCACCGAGCGTCGATCGCCGCACGACGTTGACCGGCCCGGGGAACTCTCGGCCATTGACCACGACCGTGCGCCCTTCCGGGGTGAACTCGAACTCCTCGACCGCCGCCCCGATACTCGCCTGCCAGGGAAAACCATTGCGGGCGTCGGCGACGACCTCCTGGGCGGTGCGTCCCGTGCAGGAGACGACGCCACCAGCGACGAGCTGCCCGTTCTCGATGCGGATGGCCGTGGAATGGCCAACACGCTGATCGGTGTTGTGGCCCACACGGATGGGCCGGAGCTGGGAGGGGATGTTCATCCCCGCCAGGTCGACGACGACGGGGAACTTCCAACCCGCCAGGCGCATGGCCCCACCCGTGTAGGCGACCATGCTGAAGCGCGGCAGGGCCGGCGTGGCACCCTCACCCGAGGCCGACGCCTGGGCGTCGATCTGCATGGCGGCCGTGAGGCTCACCATGTCCTGGTCGGGCTGTGGGGCCTCAAGCGGCTTTGCGAGCATGCTTCCGGGGGGGCGCGTCATCGGTCTCTTCCTCTTCATGGGGTTCAGGTTTGGTGGGCGCGGGCATCGCCTGCTCAGCCGTGAGGCCCAGCTCCTTCATGAGCTTGAGTTCCCTGGCCCGCTGGCGGAGTTCCGTCTCCCAGTCCTTGCCCTGCTTGGCGTATTCATGGGCCAAGGTGGTCGTGTAACTGGTCAAGCGCGTGGCCTGGGCGTTGGCCTCCTTGGCGGGGTCGACGTGCTCCTGGCCGTCCCACATCCACTGATGCGGATAGCGCGAGTCACGCAAACGCAGCGACTGGGGTAAAAGGTCGTCGATCAAGACCGCCTCACCGAACCACGCCGCGAGTACACGATCGAGGACCATCGCCTCGAGGTGCGACTGGTCGACGCGGATGCTCTTGTAGTAAGTCTGGTGGTCGAGTCGGCCCGAGGCGTAGTTGTAGCCCGAGGAATTGCCCGCCGCGATGTTAAAGGGCATGTTCAGGCAGCGTGCGATCTCGTTGAGGATCTCCTTCTTGAACTCCCCGTACGTCGTGGCGGGTTGCTCCGCCGTGATCTGCCCGAGCTTCCAGCCGCCCGGCAGCACCGTGGCCATGCGACGCTCGAGCTCGACAATGTCCATGGGCTCGACACTCTCGGCTTCCCCGTTGGCCGGGGCATCGGTGTAGAGCACCGCGGCAAAATCCGCCGCCGTTTCCGCCGCCGCGATCACCGCCAGTGTGTACCGCCGGAGTTGGGCAAAAAGCGGCAACGCCGGCGTGATGTCGGGAATCCCCCGCACCTGTCCGGGCCGGTCGACACGGAAGTAGTGGACCATCGCACCCGCCGGCACACACACAAAATCGTCCATCCCACGGGCATAGGTCGCGTCACCCGGGTGGCGCCGGAGCATGTGGTACTCGACCGGGTTGCCGAAGCGATCAAAGGCAATCCCATCCGTCGTGTCGTCCGATCCCCGACCCGTTCCCCAGGCCGGCGTGGCGATCTGATCCGCCTCGACCAACCGCAGATCAAGCTGGACGGGGTGGTCGATCGCCGGATTGCTCGTCAGCAAAGCAAACGCCTCGCCGCTATCTGCCCGGGCCATCCGCAGGTTGCGGAGCTTCTCCGCCAGGTTCACCGCCTCGGCCCACGCGCCGAACGCTTCCTCCACCCGCCGGTTCGTCTCGGGCGTGTCCGTGAGCATCTGCAAGCTCGGCCCCGTGCCGACAGTGTCGTTGGCTAGCGTCAGCACGATCCCTCGGGCGTAGCTGTTGTTGGCCACCTCGTAGCGGGCCCGGTTGCGCAGGATCCGCCGGACCTGGGGGCTCAATGCCGCATTGGCCGACAGACCGTCCGCATTCGCCCAATGCCGCCGGTTCTCCTCATTCGTCACCGCCGCGTCGAAACGCGCCTTGACGATCCGCACCACCGGCCTGCGAATAGCCAGCCGCTGGGGCTTAGGCGAGGCGGCGAGGTGTTTAAGCCATCCGAGCATGGAGCATCCACAAGGGGTGCGGTAGGGGGGTGACAGCGTTAATCCGCGGCGGGCGGCGAGAGCTTCTTCAGGGGCACACCTAAGCCCTTGGTGCGGGCCGCCTTCTTGCTCTGCAGGTACCGATCCACCGCGATCTGGTCGGGCAGCGGGTGCTGCTCGACCTCCACACCGTCAGCCTTCGCCCGTCGCGGCTTGGCTGCACCGTCGCGGATCGTTTGATCAAGGTCCTCAGCCATCGGCGTGCCCCCGGTGCCCCGGTGTCCCCGGCACCCCCGGTACCCAGTCCTGATAGGGGTTACCTATGCCACCGACAGCACCGCGCACCGCCAGATGGCTCGTCACGGCTACCCGACGCCAGCAATCGTTCCGTATCTAGAACCCGGAGATGCTCCCGCGTGGCTTACTGCTCCGTTGCCGCCAGCCGCTCATAGGTCGTCACCCGTCGGCCACAGTGCCGGCACGCGCGGCGGCGCAGTACTCGACCACCCCAGGCACGGCGCGTGTAGAGCACCCGGAAGTGGGCGCATCCGCACTTCGGGCACTCCAGGCCACGGCGTTCAGGGGCCTGACGCTGGTCGTGAGGTTGAGCCATCACCTATCGGCTCCTTTGCAGTTCAGACAAGCGGATCGGCCGCCTGGCCGGTTGCGGCTGGCTGTCCGTGCCCGGCAGCACCACGCCCTGGATCGACGCCGCCACGGCACACCCCACCAGGCAGTCGAACCAGTGGTTGTCCCGTCCCGGCCCCCGAGCCTTCCATTCATCCACCACACGCCCTTTGGCCTGCGTCGTCACGCAGGACTCAGCCGTCAGGTGCTCGGCCAGCAACTGGTGCTCAGCCGGCTTGCGGCCGAAGAGCGACAGGCATCCAGGGTCGCCCATCGCCACACCCAATCGGGCATGGATAAAACTCTTCCAGTAGTTGGTGTCGATCAGCACATGCCTTGCCTGCCGACGGCTCTGCACGCAGGGGATCCGCCAGTGCAGACCCACCCGTTCGCCCCGCTTGCGCTTGTACTCACTAAACGGGATGCTCGAGGCTCCGACGTACCGCCCGTGGCTGGGCATGATCAGCCCGGCATGGACGCTCTGCCGACAGAACTGGTACACCACGTCGGTGGACTGGCCCCAGTTGGCGTCGATCAGGCAGCGTTCGATCCGCATCTCCACCCCATCCTCGCGCCGCCAGGATCGCCCGAGGTAGGCTTGGGTGAGCTGCTCCAGGCCGGCGTAGATCGAGCCCTCCAACCCCGTTCCCGGCGCAGCCCTCGCCAGGGTCTTTTGCGCCTCCCGCAGGGTGAAACAACTTCCGGGGGGCCGCTGCTGGTCGGGGTAGGTGCCGTAGTCGACGACGTACCCCGTGAAATCCTCCTCCCAGGCGGCCACGGCAAAGAAAAGCAGCTTGCCCTGCACGTCGATGAACATCGTCAGGTGCCCCGCGTCCGCCGGGATCACACCCCGCCGGTAGCCGTTAGTCTTTTGGGCCACCGCCTCGGCAGTCAGTTGCTCGGCGCCCTCTTCCTCCACGGGCAAGGGCTGGTTCTGATACTCCGCCCAGAAGGCCCGCTCATCCCGCAGGCGCAGGTTCATGGCGTGCTGGATGGCCGAGAGTTCATCCTCGTTGTGGCGCTGCGGCCAGGCCACGACGGCGCCAGCGTCCATTTCCCCCCGGTGCTGGCGATAGAACTCCGTGGCCTGCTTGCCGTCGCCGCCGCTTCTAAAGCTCTCTGCCCGCAGTTGGGCGTACTGGTCCCATAGCTTCTGGTTGCTCGGGAAGGCATAGACGAGCTTGGTGCGCTCGCCCTGCCAGACCGGGTGCTTGTCGCGGTCGAGGATCTGGTCCGCCATGTCTCCAGGTCGGATGACCGTGCAGGGCATGATCCCCGAGATCTTCTGGCCCGGCCCGGCCATGTTGAGGATCGCGCCGTTGAGGGTTTCGAGGCGGGCGCGGACTTGTTGGTCGCTGCGGGCCGACTCGTCGGTCTGCGGGTCATCGAGCACCACCAGCGAGGGCCGAACCGCCCGGCCGTCGGCACGCTTAAACTTCATGCCCCGGATCCGGCTCTCGATGCCCGCCACACGGATAATGGCCCCGGAGGAAGCGCTCCCGGGGGCGGGGGTGGTTGGCAGCACGATCTCGTCGGCCGTCCAAGTGATCCGCGTCGGCTGGCCCTGGCAGAGCTGGCCATTGGCCCGGTTGTGGATGCGTTCGAGGGCGTGGATGGGGTAGACCACCTCGGGGTAGTCCTCGAGCAGGCGGTCGTTGGTCTCGAACTCGACCTTGATGCTCTCAAGCATGTTCCGGGCGTGGCCGGCGTCCGAGCCGATCAGGCAGACAAACTCCCGGGCCCCATTGAGCATGGCCCAGATGCAGGCCGTCTCGGCCAGGGTGGTCTTGCCGCTGCCGCGCGGCATGGCCATGGCGAACAGGCCGCCGTGCAGGACGGCGGTTTCGATCTTGGCGATGACCTTGAGGTGATCGCCCGACCAGGGCAGGCGGAACGTCTGCGGGAAGTAGGCCTCGCAGAAGAACCGAAAATCCCCCGCCGCCCGGGTCTTGCGCTGGGGGTCGACGACCGCCGGGATGGGGCCGATGTCCCGGCCGATGGCCGAGAGCTCGGCATTGCGGGCTCGAGCGGCCTCCTTCATCGCCGCGTAGTCTTGGGCACCCCTATCCCCACCCGGCGTGTCCCTCCCTCCCGGGTCAGGCTGGCGCCGCTCCCAGAACAGCCAGGCCGCATAGCGCAGCAGATCGATCCGCCGGACGTCCCCTGGCGGGCTGATCCGGTGGGCAGCCCGGTTGAGGTGGCGATAGATCCCATGCGGCTGCACCACCTCGCCCAGGGGCGTGGCATTCAGCAGGCGCACCGCCTCGGCCACGCGGAGCTGTCGTGGGTCGATCTTCCGGGAGCTTGGGTTCCGGGGGGGCCGGGGGTTCAATGCGCTTGCACCTCGCGGATCAGCCAGGCGGTGTAGTGCACGAGATTCATGCGGCCGTCCCGCCCGACGGGGGCGCCGGCGTCGATGTCCTCCTGCACGTCCTCCGGCGTGATCCTGCGCCCGCCGGCCGCCGATAGCAGCTTCGCCACGTCTTCAACGGATAACGCCGCCGGATTGATGGCCGCTGTGGCGGAGCTCTTCGCCCCTGCCTCCGCCCCCGGAAGTGGCCCCTTCCCCGCTGTCATTTTGCTGGGCGTTTGCCTGTTCATAGCGATCTTTGCCTCACCCCCCGGAATGCCCGGAATTAGGCCATTTGGGCCTTGATGTCTTTCGCCACCGACGCCCTGATGTGCTCGTCAACAGCGAAAGGAAACCCCGATGACACGCCCCCACGAAGACCACCGCGAAGACCGCACGATCTACCGGGCCACGGTAATCGACCTGGTCAGCCACGAGCAGGTCGGCCGGTTCACCTACAGCGCCAAGAACCTCGAACACGCCCGCGAGCGCGGCTGGCGGATCGCCGGCAGCCGGTTCGGCAGCGACATCGACGTCCGCATCGAACAGATCTCCAAGTAACCCGCCACCGCGGGCCCGCGCATCGCCACCACTCACCCAGGAGCCAACACCATGCTCATCACCCGCCTCGAAGCCCAGGGTCGCCATGGCAAGGTCACCATCGAACGCCCACGCGGCGCCAAGACCGTCGAGATCGTCTGCACCATCGAGAACGCCAGGCCCGGCGAACAGTCCCGCATGACCTGGCGCCTGCCCGCGACGAGCTGCCCAGGCAACATCTACAGCGTCGCCTGCCAGATCCAGGAGTGCTGCGACGGCGTCCGCGGCACCGGCGGCGACATCAGCAGCTACCACCGCGAACTCGAGCGGTTCATGGACTAACCCATGGCCGCCACCTTTAACCCCTTGCATAGGAGTCCGAACGTGAAGAAGAACGAAGTCCAAATCGGTAAGGTCTACCTGGCCAAGGTCAGCGACAAGGTCGTGCCCGTCCGCATCGACGCCGAGAGCCCTCACGGCGGCTGGGACGGCACCAACATGTCCACCAACAAGAAGGTCCGCATCAAGAGCCCGCAGCGCCTGCGAGGCCTGGCCGCCCCCGGAAGTGGCGCCAAGACCACCCCCGGCAAGCATGGCAAGCCCAAACCCCAGGCTGCGGCAGCGCCGGCCGACGAGCCCGCCCCGGCCGAGACCACTCCTGCCCGCAAGCGAGGTCGCTCCCCCCGCGACGGCAGCGGCCTCTCCGCCGCCGCCAAGGTCCTGGCCGAGGCCGCTGAACCCCTGACCGCCGGCCAAATCGTCGAACGCATGCTCGCCCAGGGCCTCTGGTCGACCAAGGGCAAGACCCCTCAGGCCACGATCTACGCCGCCATGCACCGCGAGATCGCCACCAAGGGCGCCGCCTCCCGGTTCACCAAGGTCGAACGCGGCCGATTCACCCTGGCCAAGGGAGCGTAAGCCATGCGACGCAGTCTTGAGAACCGAGACATCGAGTTCCGGGCGACGCCCGGCGGGATGCTCGAGCGCTACATCAAGCTCCCCGACGGCCGCGAGTACGCTCACCGCTGCACGGAGGACGTCTTCAA
>JADZET010000300.1 GCA_020850375.1 Phycisphaeraceae bacterium
GGTTGGTCATGACCAGGGCGGTCGGCAGCTTCGGCTCGGTCCGGCGGAGGTTGATCTGCCCGCCGTCGCGGGGGTGATACTCGACGATCGTCGACGGCCCCCGCCGACCTCCGCTGTCCGGCACCACCATGTGGAACAGCAGGCCCAGCACGCAGTGGTTCTTGAGCGCCTCGGCGAAGTCCTCGACGACCTTGTCCCTCGGCGAGGTCTCCATCACCTCGCGCAGCAGCAGGCCGGCCGGCATGGGCTGGTCGACGATGACCCCCTTCTCGGAGATGCCCCCGTCGTTGGCCGCGGCGTAGACGCCGTCGTGGTTGATCGTGGCCAGGCCCGAGCCGATCATCCCGAAGCAGACGGCGTCGAGCGTCGGCGAGAGCTCCTTCTCCGCCGGCTCGATCGCCAGCACGCAGGCGTAGTCCATCGAGTAGAGCGGGGGGTAGTCCCAGTTGCGGCCGACGATCGGCTGGCCATCGCCGGTCAGCGGGCCCCACGCGGAAAACTGGCTGCAGCGCATCAGCTCGAACACCTCACCGGCCTGCAGGAGCTTGAGGTCCTCGAGGGTGATGGCTCGGCCGAGTGCGGGGACTTGCCGGTCCTGCTCGTTGGGCAATGCCATCTCGATACCGCGGAGCATGCCGCGCAGCTCCGCTTCGAAGCGCGGGGGGAAGGTGAACCGGGCCACGGCCTCAATGCCCTGCTCCCACGGGTTGGCGGGCTTGCCGGCGGCGTAGCTGCCCTGCTTGAGGAAGCCGGCGGTGGCGTCGCAGACGCCGATGATCTCTTTGGCCGCCAGGAAGCCGTGGGCCTCGCCGCGCTGCTCCTGCGTGCCGCGCAGGAGCAGGATGGGGAAGCTATCAACTTTGCCGCGCAGGCTTTGGCCGTGGCGGGCGATGACCACGATTGGGTTCGATGTCTGTGCCGGCTCGGGTGAGGGTTGCGTGGTCTGGGCGTGCGTTGTCACGCCTCCGACAAGGATCGCTGCCCACAGGCATGCCACCGCCGCCATCGTGTGTCGTGTCCGTGCCATCGTCTTGCCTCTCAAAGAATGGACCAAAGGATCAGACTGCGCGCGCCGAGGCCGGCTTTCCTTTCGAAGGACGCAGTCTACCTTAATTTCATCTTGGGATATTGGCCGTGAAGTGGTGCAGAAACACCGCCGCAGCCACCGCGACATTGAGCGAGTCGGTGCCCCGGCCCATGCGGATCGTCACCCGGTCGTCGCAGAGCGCAATCCATTGCCTGTCCAGCCCCTGGTCCTCCGGCCCCAGCAGCAGGCCGACGCGGTCCGGCTGCCCCGCATCCGAGGGGCGACGGGCGTCCTCGAGCGGCACGGCATCGGCATCGGTCACGGTGGCGACCAGCCGCACGCCCCAGCGCCCTCGCAGTTCCTCGAGGTCGCGCCGCAGGTTCGTGCTCCGCAGGATCGGCAGCGAAAAGATCGTGCCCATCGACACGCGGACACACCTTCGCCAGTAGGGGTCGCAGCATCGCTCGCCCAGGAGCATGCCGTCAGCCCCGAAGGCCGCGGCGATGCGGATGAGCTGGCCGAGGTTGTCGTGGTTGAGGATCTGCGGGCAGACCACCAGCGTGGCGGGGGACGTCGGATCACGCGGCAGCAGGGCCTCGAGGGGCGGGCTCGTGGGCCGGATGCCACACGCCATGATCCCCGAATGGAACTTGAACCCGATCACGCCATTGACCAGGGATTCGGCGCCGGCGTAGATGACCGTCGCGTCGGACACGAGCCCCGCCAGGCGGTCGAGCTTGTTCTCGGCCACGAGGATCGACTCGACCGGCCCGCCGCCGGCCAGCAGGCGCTTGACCACGATCTCGCCCTCGGCCAGGAAGCGGCCGCCCCGCTGCGCCAACTCTCGGTCGCGGAGGTTGCGATACGGATCGAGCCGGGAGTCGGCCAGGTCGCTGACGGGTTCGATGCGGGGCGGCATGCCAAGAGGATACCCCGACGGCCGGGCGACGGGATCGGACGGGTCCAGCCGTCGATGCAAAGAAAAAACCCTGGCTCACGCACAGGGTTTGCTCCGAACACCCCATCTCCTGGACCAAGGCCATCTGGCCCCAGCCCTGGAGATTCCCCCGACACCTTCCCGTCCATGGGCCCTCACAGCCCCTCCCCCGGATCCTATTGCGGCATGGTCGGGTTGGAGTCACGCCCGGCCATGGATGTACTGATGCAGGTCATGGATCGTCTGCTCGTGGCCGTCGATCTGCCACGCGTTGAGGTCGCCGATGGAGATCATCCCGCGCAGGTGTTTCTGCTTGTCGACCACCGGCAGGTGCCGGATGCGCCGGTCGCGCATCAGTGTCCGGGCCTCCTCGATGGACGTGTCAGGCGTGCAGCAGGTGACGTGCGTGCTCATCACGTCCTCGACGAGCGTCTGGGCCGGGTGACGCTGCTCGCCGACGACGCGCACGAGCACGTCGCGCTCGGTGATGATGCCGGCCACCTCGCCGCCGAGAGTGACGACCAGGGCCCCGATCTTGCGCTGATTCATGAGATGAGCAGCCTCGAGCACCGTGGCCTTGGGGCCGATCGACAGCACCGCGCCGTCCTTGCCCTCGAGGATGGATTGCACCCTTGCCATGTCGGCCTCCTTGTCGGACGAGGAACAAATCAGACTGGATCAGACACCTGTGAGAACCGGGCGAGATGCCCACGCCGCCAGAACGACGGCCCTGACTACCTGACAATAGCCGCGGACTCCAAGGGAGGGAAATGTTTTTTTAGGAAAATCAGGAAAAACCAGCACGGACACGACGCCTGTCGGTTCTGAAAATGAATTCCGCAAGATCGGTGAGCCTGTATGCCGCAGCCTGCTAGAAAAGCTTGCCCTGCCCCTGCCCCTCGCCGCTCGAGGCGTCCTCGAGCACCTGCCGGACCTCGTCGAGAAAATCGTCCAGGTCGCGGAACTGTTTGTAGACGCTGGCGAACCGGACGTAGGCCACGTGGTCCAGCCGCTTGAGCCGGTCGGCCACGGCCCGGCCGATCTCCAGGGACTGGACCTCCTTGTCGTGCTGCTTGAAGAGCTCCTCCTCGACCTCCTCGACGAGTTGCTGGAGCTGCTCGGCCGAGATGGGCCGTTTGTAGCACGCCTTCTCCAGGCCGTCATGGATCCGCTGGCGGTCGAAGGGCACGCGCGAGCCGTCGCGCTTGACCACGGTCAGGCGCGTGGTGGCCTCGACGTGCTCGTAGGTCGTGAACCGCCGTCCGCACGCCAGGCACTCGCGGCGGCGACGGATCGAGGCCGCGCCCTCGGTCGAGCGCGAGTCGATCACCTTGTCATGGTCCTGGCCGCAGTAGGGACATCGCATGGTGTGTGGCAACTCAACCGGGGTGGATCACCGACGCCATTGTAATCCAGCCGGGGGCGTGCGATAGCTGTCATGGTCGAATGGGGCCAGGTCCGCGGCCCCGTCCGGCCGACCGCCGCCCCCGCCCCGTCTCTGGTAACCTACGCCCATGCCCCTGCGCGTGGTCATGCTCGGCGATATCGTCGGCTCGCCCGGCCGTCTGGCCGTGATGCAGCAGATCCCGGTCATCCGCCAGCGCTGGAAGCCGGACCTGATCCTGGCCAACGGCGAGAACGCCGCCGCCGGCTCGGGCCTGACCCCCGAGCAGTACCACAAGCTCCGCGCCGCCGGCCTCGACGGGATCACCCTCGGCGACCACGTCTACAAACGCGACCAGATCGTCCCCGTCCTCGAGACTGAGCAGCAGATCATCCGCCCGGCCAACCTCCCCACCCTGGCCAAGGGACGGTCGTGGATGCGTCTGGTTCCCCCAACCCCCAATCCCCAATCCCCCAACCCCCTCCCGAACCTCTACGTCCTGACCGTCCTGGGCCGGATCTTCTCGAACCTGCCGGCCGACGATCCCTTCGCCGCGGTCGATCGCATCCTCGCCGAGCTGCCCGAGCGCGATCCGGTCGTGCTCGTGGAGGTCCACGCCGAGGCTACCAGCGAGAAGCAGGCCCTGGGCTGGTACCTCGACGGGCGCGTCGCCGCCGTCGTCGGCACGCACACGCACGTCCCGACCGCCGACGCCAGGATCCTTCCCCAAGGCACGGGCTACATCACGGACCTGGGCATGAGCGGGCCCTACGAATCGGTGCTGGGCCGGCGGATCGACCGCGTGCTGACGCACATGACCACCGCCATGCACGCCCCCTTCGACGTGGCCGAGGGCGACCCGCGCGTCTGCGGCGTCTATCTCGAGATCGATCCCGCGTCGCGTCGGACCACCCACATCGAACGCATCGAGCTCAGGGCCGACCCGCACGCCCGGCCGTTCGTGGCGTGAGGAGGCGACGCGCCTGAGTTACCAGACGCTGTGATCCCCCGTCTTTTGTCCTGTCTCCTCCAGCGTCCGAGAACCTTGACGCGCAATCCTGGCTCTCGTGGCTTCCTGGTCGTTCCACCCCTCCTGAACCGAACGCGCGACAAGAAAAAGATCCGTCGAAACGCCCCAGAAACCGACCCCATGGGCTGAAATATTCGATTTTATGAGCGTGAGCCAGGTTGTTCGCCATTCCGTGAGCGCCCCCCATGCGGGACGGATCGATCCGGCGGCCGTTCGTCGCCACCGTCGGTGGGACGATGCTCCGCTGCGCCTCAAGCTCGGCCTGCTCGTGGCCCTGTCCTCGTCCGGTGGGGCACTGGTCGGGGCGTGGGTGGTCAAGCTCCACGACCCGGGCTGGTTCCTCTCGGTCGGGCTGACGACGATCGTCTGCCTGGTGCTCTGGCTGGGCTTCCGCTGGATGGTCTGGCCGGTCGAGAGTCTGA
>JADZET010000301.1 GCA_020850375.1 Phycisphaeraceae bacterium
GGGCGGCATGGAGCTTGACCATCTCGGCGAGCTCGTGGACCTTGCCCTTGCCGATGTAGGTCGAGGCGTCGGGCTTGGCGCGGTTCTGCATGAGCTCGTCGACGACGATGGCGCCGGCGGTGTCGGCGAGGGATCGGAGTTCGCCGAGGGGGTCGTGGGGGTCGACGCTCTGGCTGGGCAGGAGGGCGGCGCAGAGGATGGCGCGCTCCTGGGCGACGTTGAGTTGTTCACGTTTGGCTTGCTGGGACACGTTCTTGGCTCGCGGGGGCGGGAGACGGCAGGGCGTGGGGCGGAGCGATCGGGCCGGCGCCGAGGGGGTCAGCGTAACGTGTTTTGAGGGTGAACGCCCGGCCTTTCATCCGTTACAGGCGTTACAGACGGCACAGGCATGCTGTCTTGTCGATCAAAAGCGTGCGGCGGGGTTCGCATGGTCCAGGGGCGGCGTGTGGTGGTCGATGGCGAGGTTATCGCCCCTGACCGGGGCCATTTTCCGAGGATCAAGCCATGGCCGAGACGTTTGACAATGTGGGGTACCGCCGCGCGGGCATTCTGTCGGGTTGGGTGTGCCTGCTGCTGGTGCTGTCGGTGGTGAACGAGCTGGCGATCGCGGGGGCGGTGTTCCTGATCCAGATGCCGCTGATCAACCTGATCAAGGCGGACATCGAGCCGACGGCGGAGCAGTGGGCGTTCTATGACCAGGTAGCGCAGCTGCTGGGTCAGGCGAACTACGCGCTGTTGGCGGTGACGGGGCTGAGCTTTCTGGTGTGGGTGCACCGGGCGAGCCGGAACGCGATGGCGCTGTGCGCCAGCCCGCTGCGGTACAGCCCGGCGTCGGCGGTGGTGGGATTTTTCGTGCCGATCCTGAATCTGTTCCGGCCGCCGGCGGTGCTGGGGGAGATCTGGCAGGTGAGCGATCCGGGTTCGCGTTTCAGCGACAACCCGGACGGGACGGGTTCGAGCACGGGGTTGGTCGGGGCGTGGTGGACGTGCTGGCTGGTGAGCATCGCGCTGGGTCAGGTGGCGTTCAAGCTGCTGACGCGGACGATGGGCAGGGAGTACCTGGAGGTGGCGGGGTGGATCAACATCGGGGCGAGCATCCTGAGCATCTTCGCGGCGCTGCTGGCGATCGGGATGATCCGGGGGATCCATGACCGACAGGAGCTCAAGCACAGGATCGTGTCGAATCGGCCGAGCGATGAGGAGGAGGAGAGCGAGGGGGAAGAGGCTGTGCGGCCGATGAATCTGCGGCGGGCGGGGTGAGTCGGCGGGCGGCTGGGGGGGGAGAATCTTCTTCGGCGGATGGGGTGATCTGATACAATCTTGCCGTCCGGCTGGGGCGCTGGTGAAGCGTCCTGGTGTCGTTGGTTGTGCGATTCCTCGGATCGGCCGCACGTGGGTGCACATTCCATGCCAAGGAGGCTGCCATGACTCGACGTCGAGGCTTACGCTCGGTGGCGGCGCTGGTGGTGTTGCTCGTGCTGGGGGGACGAGCGAGGGCGACGGCGGAGGTGTTCAGCGGGGTGTCGCTGGACGAGGCGGTGCAGAAGGCGGGGGAGAAGGAATTGGTTGTGGTGGACTTCATGGCGACGTGGTGCGGGCCATGCCAGGCGATGGAGCGGGACACGTGGGTGGACCCGAGGGTGGTCAAGTGGATCAAGAAGCACGCGGTGGCGGTGCAGGTGATCTTCGACGAGCCGGGGAACGTGGAGCTGTCGCGGAAGTACCAGATCAATGCGGTGCCGACGCTGGTGGTGCTGCGGGAGGGCAAGGAGTTCGATCGTTCGGTGGGGTATCTGTCGCCGGAGGAATTGATCGCGTGGCTCAAGGGGGTGCGCGAGGGCAAGCACAGGAATGAGCTGCTGATCGAGCAGTCGGCGAAGATGCAGAAGAGCACGGACGCGATGGCGCGGTATGAGCTGGCCGGGGAGCTGATGCGTGTCCGGCAGGATGAACAGGCGACGGAGCAGTATGTGTGGCTGTGGGAGCACATGCTCGAGTATGAGCCGAACATGGTCGGGGTGCGGGTGTCGTTCATGGCGATGGAGATGCGGGAACTGGCGTCACGGTATGGGCCGGCGCGGCAGCGATTTGTCGAGATGCGCGATGCGCTGACGCGTCAGCTGCGTGAGAACGCCCATGACGCGACGATGGTGGGTGACTGGCTGGTGCTGAACAAGGTGGTGAATCAGTCGGCGATGTCGATGGCGTGGTTCAATCGGGTCAAGCGTCAGGCCGAGGGGCGGGAGCTGATCGGGAGGGTGGGGTTTCACATCGAGGACTTGCTGCGGGAACGCGGGCAGTGGGAGTACTTGGCGTTGATCTACCCCGACCCCCTGGCGACGATCAAGTCCAGGGCGATGATCCTGCGGTCGGACGTCACCGACGAGGACGCTAGCGAGTCAGATCGACAGGAAATGAGCGAATACTTCCGCTCGAGCTTCCGGGATACCGTGGCGGTTCGTTACGCTGCCTACCTGGCTGCTGGACGGGACGAGATGGCTGAGCGGATCGCGGAGACGGGGTTGCAGGAACTCGACGTCGATGGGATGCGGCTGGCGCTGGTTCGTACGGCGCTCGAGGCCAAGCAGCCGCGGGAGGGACATCGGCAGTGGCTGGCACAGGTCAAGGGGGAGTCGGAGGATCGGGACGCGCTGATGAAGCTACTTGACGAGGCGCTGATGAAGCAGGCTCAGGCGCAGCCGGCGACGCGGCCAGCGGCGTCGGGCATGTGAGCGGCGCTGATCGCTGGCGGGGTCACGGTGGTCTTGAGTAGCATGTGTGGCATCAAGTCACTGGAGACCTCAATCATGCCACGGACGAAGAACGCCGTATCACAGGCTGACGGACTGACAGCTGAGCAGCTTCGGGCTCTGGACAAGAGCTTTGGCGCGGACCCGCGGTGGCGGCGGGTGCAGAACGCGGTGACGCAGACGGGGGTGCAGAACCTGGCGGTCAGCCGGGATGTGCTGTTCAGGACCGATCACACGTTCTCGGTGCAGCTCGACGATTGGACGCCGACGAATCAGAAGAATTCGGGGCGGTGCTGGATGTTCGCGGCGCTGAACCTGTTCCGGCATGGGGCGATGAAGAAGATGGGGATCGCGAACTTCGAGTTCTCGCAGAATTACCCCCTCTTCTGGGACAAGCTCGAGCGGGCGAATTACTTCCTGGAGAACATCCTGGCGACGGCGGATGAGCCGGAGGATGGAAGGGAGGTTTGGCATCTGCTGTCGGCCCCGCTGGACGACGGGGGGCAGTGGAACATGTTCGTCAATCTGATCCGCAAGTACGGGGCGGTGCCCAAGGCGGCGATGCCGGAGACGGAGAGCTCGAGCAACACGCGGAAGATGAACGCGATCCTGCGCGAGCAGTTGCGGCAGGGTGCGCTGCGGCTGCGGCGGATGCACGCGGCGGGGGCGACAACGAGCGAGCTGCGGCGGGCGAAGCATGAGATCCTCCAGGTGGTCTACCGGGTGCTGCGAATCCACCTCGGGACGCCGCCGGTGAAGGTTGAGTGGCAGTGGCGCGACAAGAAGAAGAAGTTCCACCGGGACGCGGCGATGACGCCGCAGCAGTTCGCGGGGAAGTACATCACGCTGCCGTTGGAGGAGTACGTGTGCCTGGTGCATGACCCACGGCATGCGTACGGGCGGCCCTACACGGTCAAGTTCCTGGGGAACGTGGTGGGCGGTCGGCCGGTGGTTTACCTGAACGTGGAGATCGAGACGATCAAGAAGGTCGCGCAGCGGACGCTCGAGGGGGGCGAGGTGGTGTGGTTCGGGTGCGACGTGGACAAGCAGCTGCGCGAGGACCCGGGGGTGTGGGACGCGCGGCTGTATGAGTTCGACGCGCTCTA
>JADZET010000302.1 GCA_020850375.1 Phycisphaeraceae bacterium
CCCGGCGGGCGGGGGCACGGGGACGGATGAGCTGAGCGAGGCGCAGCTGAACACGGCGCTGCGGCAGATCTGGGAGCAGTCGTCGAGCCGGGTTGACACGATCGTGGTCGGCGGGATCCAGAAGCGGAGGATCAACGCGTTCGCGACGTCGAACCGGCGGTTCGAGGCGGAGGACGAGCAGTACCGGAACCTGGTGAGCGTGTACGAGTCGGACTTCGGCGTGTGCCGGGTGGTGCTGAGCCGGTGGGTGCCGAGCGACACGGTGTTGCTCTTGGACAGCTCGCGCGTGGAGGTTCTGCCGCTGGTCGGGCGCAGCTTCGGGTTCAAGAAGCTGTCGACGTCGGGCGACAGTGAGGTGGGTCAGGTGATTGGTGAGTACACACTGGAGCTGCGGAATGAGAACGGGCACGGGCTGATTCCGGGGCTTGGCGTGAGCTGAGGGTGAATCGCTCCGGGGCAACTTCCGGGGGCCGGGGGAGTGGGGTCCGGCGGTTTGGCGATCGTCGGGCCCTTTTAGGGGATTGAGGGGAGGGGTGAGGGATGGGATTCTGCGTGGATCGGGATGTGCTGGCGGTGGAGCCGATGGCGTTCGTGGACCTGGCGTGGGCGAGTCAGGAGCGGGCGCGGGTGAGCGATGGGGAAGTGACGGGGAATGAGCTGAGCAGCGCGACGGTGGACTTCGCGGCGGCGGGTGTTACGGCGGGGATGGTGGCGTTGATCGGGGGCGTGGGACATGAAGTCGTACGACGGATCGACGAGCACCGGCTGGAGATTTCGCGGGTGCGTGTGTTGGAGGAAGACGAGGGGGTTTCGCCCGCGGCGGGGACGGGGCTAGAGGTGGTGATTCGGACGCTCGGGCCGCAGATCGAGCGGGTGCACCAGAGGCTGCTGACGGCAGTAGGGGCGACGGGTGAGGACGGGGACCTGAGCGGCCGTGCGGTGACGGTGGTGTCGTTGGGGGTGATGCGGGAGCTAGAGGTCTTGGGTGTGCTGAGCGAGGCCTACGCGTCGGCGGCGGGTGTGAGCGGGGAGAACAAGGAGATCCGGGCGAAGGCGGAACGGTATCGGGCGGCGTTCGAGAGGCGGTGCCGGGAGGCATGGGTGCTGGTGGATGGAGACGGCGACGGGCTGGCGGATCGGCGGGTGAGCCTGGGCGTGGTGGGGATGACGCGGGTGTGAGGGGGGATCCGATGGCGATGGGGATGTTGGGGGATGAGGCGCTGTTTGAGAGCGGGGGATTCCGGGTTCGGGCGGGGGAGATGAAGCTGCGGCATGCGGTGGCCGAGATGCCGGGTGGCGATGGGGGACGGGTTGAGGCGCTAGGGCGCGAGGTGCGGGAGATTGAGCAGGAGGGGGAGCTGCGTGCGGACACACTGGTGGAGTTGCGGGGTTTGATCTCGGCGATCGAAGAGCGGGTGGATGGGGTGGAGAGGGAGTTGGTCGACGAGCTTGGGGAGCGATGGCCTGGGGTGGTGCTGGTGGGGTTTGAGGCACGGGAGCCGGTGCGGTTGGGTCCGCGGTGGAAGGTGGATTACCGGGCGAAGTACGTGCAGGTGAGGCCATGAATGAATCGGCGGTGACGCAGGAGGTGTTTGAGTTGGTGCTGGCCCGGCCGGCGGTGGGGGTTGGTGGCGAGATCGAGGGGCTGGTGCATCTGTGGTGGCGGGCGCCGGGGCAGGGTCAGCGGCTGGTGCAGGTGTACGTGGATGAGCGACTGGTGGATGTGAGCGTCGATGTGACGCAGCGTGAGATGTGGCTGGCGGTGGATCGGGGACGGGGGCATCGGATCGAGTTGCTGGCGGTCGAGGCGGAGCGGACGGACCTGCTGTGGCGGGAGCATCGGTGGGCGCTGGGGAGCTGGGAGGGGGGATTCACGGGGGGGATCGGTGTGTCGCTGCTGCGGGATGAGCGGCTTCCGGTCGATGCGCGGGTGGTGGTGAGGGTCGATGGCGTGGAGCGGGTGAGCCGGGCGATGTGGTCGAGCACGGACGATCGCGGTGGGCATGGGGTGGTGTTCGGATTGGGCGAGTTCGGGCATGACGCGGTGAGTGGTCCGGGGCTCGGGGAGGGGGAGTTGGGCGCGGGGGCGCTGGGGATCGACGGCGTGGCGTGGCGGTGGTGGGATGGTGATGCGGTCGCTGGGACGCACGAGGTCGAGGTGTGGGTGGAGGACGGGCGAGGGCGGCGGGTGAGTGAGCGGGTGGGACCCTGGACGGTGGAGGTTCAGGGGATGTTGGCGGGAGCCAGGAGCGTTGAGGTGGTGGGGGATGTGCTGCGGTGGTTGTGAAGGACGTGGATCTTTGGTCCACGGCTGCGATGGGAGGGGGCGATGGGCGAGGTCTATCCGGATGATTCGGTGCTGGTGGGGCTGACGGAGGATTCGGCGACGGGGGTGCAGTACATCCCGACGGGGCTGAACCCGTATTACGTGGAGTTTCGGCGGCTGGTGCAGCGGATGCTGCTGGCGTGCGGACGGGCGAATGATTTTCGGCCTTACCAGGATGGGAATCTTAGCTTCGGGGTGCGTGCGGGGCGGTGCCTGATCCATGGCACGGCGGTGACGTTTGCGGGGGCGACGGGCGTGGAGGTGGCGGGGGAGAGCCAGACGTGGGCGTGGCTGGACGCGGAGGGGCAGTTGGCCACGGGGGTGACGGGGCTGCCGACGGATCGGACGGGGATGCTGCCGATCGCGCGGATCGTCAGCGGGACTTCCTCGATCAGCGAGATCGAGGACCTGCGCGGGGAGGCGTTCCTGCACGTGCCTTGGGTGGGGTCGATCGGGATTCCGGCGTCGGCAGAGCGGATCCATGAGCTGTTCGAGGGATTGGGCGAGACGGCGACGGCGGCGGCGCTGAATCGGCTGACGGGGGGGCCCGCGAGCACGGCGGATCAGGATCACCGGCATCTGTGGATGACGCAGGACCTCGATGGGGAGGCGCTGTTCAAGTTCAAGAATGATGACGGCGGGGCGAGCGCGAACGTGGGGGTGGTGTTGTCGACGCCGCACAAGCACCCGAGCGACCTGGTGCTGCTGCGCGACCCGTTGCACGGGCTGCTGAGCCAGCGGGTGGGGCCGTCGACGTATCAGACGGTGGCTTCGGTGCACGGGACGTGTCTGCACGAGGGGGAGCTGACGGGGAGCGTGACGGGCAAGGGGTGCGGGGTGGTGCCGGTGGATGGGTCGGTCAGGGCGGTGATCCTGTCGGTGGGACGGAACATGGTGTCGACCACGGGCGGGGATGGGATCACGGCGGCGATGAAGGTCAACGGTACGGTGGTGACGAGCACAAATCCAAGGATCACGTCCTCTTCGGGAAGCGGGTTCCGGTCGACGGCGCGGTGGGACGGGGAGGTCGGGGTAATCAAGAACGATGGGACGGAGGAGGTTCGCAAGGGTGACGTGCTGACGGTGGACCTGACGCGGACGGCGGCGGGAACGGTGTCGGTGGAGGCGGCGGACGTTGGGGTGCTGGTGGTGGTTCGGGTGAATAAGCCGGAGTAGAGATCGGGCTGGGGAAGAGGGCTGTCTGACGGTGGTGGCTGTGGATGGTGGGGGGGAAAGGTCGATGGGACTGAAGGTGCTCGGGGCGGAAGAGATCGAGGGACTGGTGGGGGCGACGCACGCGGTGGTGGGGATGGAGTACCCGCCGAGCGGTCTGAGGCCCTACTACCACTGGCTGGTGCAGACGCTGCACCTGCTGGCGGAGTCGTCGGCGGGGGGGCTGCGCGTGGGGCGGGATTCGGCGGGACCGACGTGGGTGCATGTGGGTCCGGGGCGGCTGCGCCTCGACGGTGAGGCGATGGCCTATGGCGGGGGGGTGCTGGACCTGGGGGCGATGAACAATTCGGCCGCGATGGTTTGGGCGGCTGCGGGCGAGGGCGGGGCGGAGGTGGGGTGTGGCATGAGCTGGCCTGCGCAGCGACATCTGAAGCTGGCGGAGGTGACGCTGACGGATGGTGAAGTGGTTGAGGTTGTCGATCGGCGATGGGAGTCGATGCTCTCGGAGGGTTTCGAGGCCGAGAGCGTTGGTCTGGCGGTGCTGGCGGATGAGGTGGCGCGGTTGTGGCCGCGGTGTCGGGTGGAGCTGGTAACGCAGGGAACGATCTCGGCACCGAGCACCATCCGCGTGGTGGTGGAGGACGCGCGAGGGACATTGATGACTGATCGTCACGTCGTGCGGGTACGGGTGACGCAGACGAGTCAGTATGTGGCGGGAACGACAGCGACGCTCACGGCGGGGACGGGCAGCGAGGTGGTCGAGACGATCTCGGCGGGGAAGGACGTGGTGATCGAGTCGGACGTGAATGGGGTGGCGCTGGTGCAGGTGGCCAATGCGACGCCTGGGGCGATGCGCCTGCGGGTCGGGGCGACGATGGTGGGGGGGATTGGGGCGGATTACACGGGGTGGCTGGATGTGGTGCATTAGTCAGATGCACGGGTGAGGCTCGGGGTCTGAAGGGTCGGTCTGGACGAGAGGGGTTTGGAGTGGGGTCGAAGCGGTATGACATGAGCGTGGCGGGATGGGGTGAGTTCAGGCATGGGCCGCGTCTGCGGTGGAGCTATGTGGCGGAAGTGCTGCGGGATGGGCCGGCGATGTACCTGAGGCTAGGCGAGGCGGCGGGAGGTGTGGCGCTGGATGCTTCGGGTCAGGGGAGGCATGGGAGTTATCAGGGCGGCGTGCTGCTGAGGCAACAGGGGGCGTTGGCGGGGGATGGGGATTGGGCGGTGCGGCTGAGCGACGGGGCGTACGTGACGCTGGCGGGTGAGGGGCTGCCGCTGGGCGCTGCGGCCAGGACGATCGAGGCGTGGGTGGAAGTCGATGAGATGGACGGGGGAGGATGCCTGCTGGCGTATGGGCAGGACGGCGCGGGCGAGGGCTGCACGGTGTTGGTGGCGGAGGAGGGGGTGAGCGTGGATTGCGGTGGGCATGTGTGGGGTGCGACAGGGGTGGACGTCACGGGGTGGCACCACGTGGCCGCGGTCTGGGACGGTTTGTGCGCGACGTCGGAGGGATGGCGGATCTATTGGGATGGGCAGGCGCTGGCGTGCGCGACGCTGTCGGGCACGGCGGTGATGATGCAGACGGCGTCGGGGGCGGGGTTTCTGGGACGGGGCCTGGATGGTGGGACAGGGTGGCGGGGATGGGTCGATGAGGTGGCGGTGTACGAGGGGGCGCTGAGCGCGGCGCGGGTGGCGGCGCATGAGCGGATGGGACGCGAGGGCTGAGCGAGGTCCTGACAGGGGGAGCTAGGCAATGGCGGGCAGTTACACGGATCTGGTGGGGGCGATGCCGTTGGCGACGACGTTCGCGTTTAGGCGGTGGTACTTCGAGCTGTTGGGCAAGCGGCTTGAGACGGCGCTGCGGGCGCGGGCGACGACGTACTACTTTGACGCGGTGAGCGGGAACGACTCGTCCGGCGTGGGGACGCAGGCGAGTCCGTGGAAGTCGATCACCAAGGCGCAGGCGGCGCTGGACGCGTGGACACCGAGCGAGGCGGGGCTGGCGCTGCTGTTCAAGCGGGGGACCGAGTTTGTCAGCGACACGGGGCTGGCGGTGAGCAAGGCGTACGTGACGGTGGGGGCGTACGGGACGGGGGCGCGGCCGCTGTGGAGCCGGTTCACGCTCAAGCTGCCGTCGAGCGGCGGAGGGTGGGTGCTGGTCGAGGGAACGCACTACAAGCGGGGCTCGGTCACGAGCACGGTGGCGTGGGTGCGCCGGCAGGATGATCGGCTTAGTCCGCCGTGGCGGATGACGTCGTCGGCGGAGGTGACGGGGCAGGTCAATTCGTGGTGGTACGACCCGGTGGGACAGGAGCTGCACGTGAACTTCGGGGTGGACGCCAACACGCTGGACCTCGAGGCGGTGTACGGCAATGACGCGGTGGGCGTGCTGCTGAGCGGGGAGGGTGATCTGGCGCGGGACATCCGGTTTGACGGGTGGGGGATCAATCCGTCGAGCACGGCGAACCAGGCGCACGGGGTGAGGGTCTCGATGGGGGGCGTGAGCGAGGCGGCGGCGATCGGGTGTGAGAGCTACTACAACTCGTCGCACGCGATCGCGTCGTACGGGGCGACGACGGGGGGTGTGTCGACGTTTGTCGGGTGCGTGGCGGGGTACTGCATCCCCAACGGCAGCGGGGAGACGATCTTCAACAGCTACGTGGCCAACGGGGATCAGGAGACGTTGTTCCACGGGTGCCGGGCGGCGTACGGGACGCTGCCGGCGGGGACGGCGCCGACGCGGCGGGGGACGGCGATCTACGCGCACACCGGCGGCGCGGCGGCCAAGCTGCTGATCGCGTGGGGGACGAAGGTGGATGACGGGGCGTGTGGGTGCGGGCATCCGGGATCGTGGTCAAACGTCCCGACCGCGGAGCGTCTGGAGGACGTTCGGGGGCTGATGGTTGACGAGGAGGCGCGGATCGGTGGTTCGGGGGCTGGGCCGGCGCTGAGGCAGGGGGTGGCGCGGATCAATCCGCGATGGTGGATCACGGTCGGGCAGCGGGTGGAGAGCGCGATGGATCCGCTCGAGACCAGCGGGTGGATGATCAACGGGCAGGTCGTGGTGGACCTCAAGGAGGTGACGGCGTCGGGGCGGTACACGCTGTACAACGGACCGACGCCGACGAACCGGGGGAAGATCTATCACAGCCACGTCCACGTCGTGGGCAACGGGGTGACGAATTTCTGCCTGGACTACGACGTTTTCACGGGGACGACCAACGCGTCGGCGCAGGCGGAGATGGCCAGCAGCATTCTCAGCGGCGAGTCGATGGGGACGGGCGAGCTGCGGGTGGGGCTGAACAATGACGGGTCGAAGATGCGATCCAACGCTTACTACGGGGTGGTGGAGCGGACGGATTACGCGGGGTTCAGCAACGACGCGGGGAGGGTGGTGCTCAACGATCTGCCGGTGGTGGGGCTTGAGCCTTGGGAGGGGCATCCGCTGTACGAAGTGGGGAGTCTTGGGCCGCGGGTGGAGTATGACGCATACTGGCGGCCGCGTGACCTGGAGCGACCGACGATCGGGCCGGTGGAGGGGGCGGTGACGCAGGGGGATGTCGGGGCGCTGCGGACACACCTGGATGACGTGCTGGGGCAGATTCCCGGGCAGATTGTCGAGGGGATGATGGCCAGGGAGGTGGACGGGGTGAGCTATGAGTCGACGCTCGAGACGCTGCTGGCGGTGATGGCGGGCGTGGCGGCGCGGAGCGGGGGGACGGTGACGTTCTACAGGCGAGATGGGCAGACGGCGAAGGTGCTCGTCGGGATGGGCGATGGGGATGGGGAGCGGGTGGAGAGCGTGATCTACTAGCTGGGGACGGTGATTCCGGCGTGCGGACGTGGGGGGCCTGGGTGTCGCGGGGCGCTGCGCGGGGCATGTGTCCCGGCTTGGGGGAGATGGCGGTGGCGAGCAGGTACTGGGCGAGGGAGTTCTGGGGGGGCGGACTGTGGGGGGAGGCCTTCTGGTTTGATCCCGGGGCGGTGTCGTCGCTCGAGCAAACAGCGGAGGCGGGGTTTGTCGAGGGTGGCGGCGCGGGGATTGGGGCGCGGGTGGAGATCGGCGATGAGCTGACGGGCAGCTACCTCGAGCACGACGCGGGTTCGGCGATGGAATCGTTTTCCTGCCGGGTGATGCTGCGGGTGGGGGAGGTGGCTGGAGGGGCGGTGGGATTTGTCCGTGGGGTTGATGCGGCGGGGGGTGAGACGTTTCTGCTGAGCTTTGACGCGGTGAGTGCGATGGTGCGGGCGCGGCTGATGGGAGGTGGTTGGCTCAGCGGGTCTGTGGCGGTGGCGATGGAGTGGGTTTGTGTTGAGCTGACCGTCGGTGCGGGGCAGGCGGAGCTCTGGGTCAACGGGCGGTCGGCGGGCAGCACGGGCGTCGGGTCGGAGACGGCCACGCGATATTTCTGGCTGGGCATGATCGAAAAGGATGCGGGGACGACGGGCAGGTGTGACCTGGATGAGTGGGTGATTGGTGAGGCGTATGTCGGGCCGGTGAGGGTTGAGCCGGGGAGCGAGCGGGTATCGGATCCCGCGCGATGGGTGGTGCTGTACGACGCGGAAGCGGCTGATTCGGTGGTCTGGGCGGCGGAGTATCGGAGACGGCGTGGGGTGCCGTTGGGGCATCTGATAGGTGTGGCCGGGGGGCCGGAGATTCTCGATGAGGCGGCGTATGAGCAGATGACCGTGGAGGTCGAGTCGTACCTGGATCGGCATGGGCTCGGTGAGCAGGTGGTGGGTTTGGTGGTGGGGCATGGCGTGCCGGGGTTTGTGCTGCGGGCGGTCGATGGTCTGCTGGACCCGGTGTCGGCGGGGCTGACGGCGATCGGGCAGAGCGATCCACTCAACACGCTGGCAGGGCAGGGTGAGATGGTCAGGCCCGTGGCGCAGAACATGGGTGGACTGCGGATCGTGGCGCGGGTGGATGGCGCGAGCCTGGCGGAAGCGCTGAGGATGCTGGATCGAGCGGAGGCGTTGGACGGACAGGGGCCGTTGGGGGTGGGGCAGAGCGAGGTGTACCTGAGCGTGCAGGGGTTGGCTGAGGTTGCGACGTGGGCCCAGAGCACGGCCCGCCAGCGGACGCGCCTTCGAGTTCATGTGTCCGATGCGTTTGAGAGCGTGGCTCATGATGGGGCGTTCTGGGGGGCGGCTGATGCGTCGGTGCCTACGGGGTTCCTGGACGCTGAGGCGGGTGTGCGGCTGTTTGGGCTGCCGGTGCATCTGAGTGGGGGGACGGGTGTGAGCCTGCGGTCGGCGGGAGGGACGTCGTGGGCGGAGTTGCTGCTCGCGAATGAGGGCGGCTATGCAGCGATGGGATTGAGCAGCCGAGGGTCGAGCCCGGCGATGTGGCCGGGGATCGGGCGGTTTTTCGAGGCGCTGCGGCTGGGCTGGACGTTGGGTGAGGCGTGGTTCGTCTCGACCCAACGGCCGGGCGGGGCGGTGTACCTGGTGGGCGATCCCCTGCTGAGCGTGAAGTTGTCGGCCGGGGGGTGGGACATCCACGGGCCGCTGTCGCGATTGGAGGATATGGAGGCGGAAACCCCCGTGGCGTTGCTTGGTGTGGATGACCGTGAGGTTGAGCTGGCCGACAGGCTGGCGAGTGAACTGGGCGAGGAGGCGATCTATCTGGTCCGTCAGGTGGGTGATGACGGGGATTTCGAGGCGGGAGTCAATCTGACGCGAGTGCAGCGTGTGGAAGATGACTACGTTCCCGCGGTGATCGGACCGGTGTGGCCGGCGGAGGGCGAGTGGTCGGTGTGGGTTGATGGGGACCTGGCGCGGGTCAGTGTCTGGTGGGAGCGTCCGGCCAGGCAGGCGTTGGTGCGGGAGGTTGAGCTCTGGCATGAGGCGGAGGGATCGGACACGATCAAGGTGGAGGTCTGGCGGCCCGGAGCGATGGAGATGGGGTGGGAGGCTTGGCGGGCTATGGATGGAGTTCGTCGGCGGTATCGGTGGCGGGTGACTGGGGAGAGGGGACAAGACGTGTGGACAAGCTGGTCGCGGTGGGTTGCGCGGGACAGCGGGTGAGGTGGCGCTGCAGCTCTGGGGGCAAGGACGATGAGAGCGAGTGCGACGTTGGGGGCGATGGATCGGCCTGGCTTGCTTGAGATGGTTCGTCCGGTGGTCTTGGTGGGAGGGACACCGGAACCGCGGCTGATGGTGAGTGAGTATCAGCGTGCGGGGGTGCTCGACGGGCGGTCGGTCCGGGGTCATGTCGCGGGGCCGATTGTGGACGAGGCGACTTGGGACCGGTGGCGGAGTGAGTCCGCCGTCGCGGCGGCGCCGGTGCGTCTGGCGGATCAGACGGTGCGGTGGATGGTGCTGGCGTCGGGGCGGTTATCACGCGGCGGTAGGGATTTGTCTTCGCGGGGTCGGAGCGATCTGTTTGTGCTAGAGGATCAGTGGCTGCGAGGGCTCGAGGAACCGGTGGGGGCGTGGTGGTGGCGGACGGGTGAGGGGATCAAAGAGCTGCTCGAACGGCGTGTCCGGCTGGAGATCGGGCAGAAGTCGAATCGTTCGGTGCAGCGGTGGGAGATCGCGGGACGGTCCGTGCATGTGTTTCAGGAGTCGGCGGAGCCCTGGACGGTCAGGACGGCGATCGAGGCGCTGGCGGCGATGGGGGGATGGGAGGTCGGTACGGCGACGATCCCGGCTGAGGAAGCCGAGACGCCGCTGGGAGTGGCGGTGGACGTGTCGAAGCATTTGGGTGATGGGCTGACCCTGTTGCTTGAGGCGTACGGTCTGCGCCTGCATCGCGAGATGGCGTTGGAGGGCGGGGTGGTCGTGGAGAGGCGAGGGATTTACCCGGTCTCACGCGGACGGCGTGTGAGCGTGGTCGGGTCGGAGCTGGGGCGAGTTGGGGAGGCGATGCTCAGCGTGACATCGGGGGCAGATCAGGAGGGGGGACGATCCTGGACTGCCAAGGGCAGCGCGTGGGAGATTGAATCGACATTCGAGCTTGTGCCGGGATGGGATCCGGCGTTGGCTGAGCCCCTGGCGCCGGACTGGTATTACTACAAGGGCTGGGAAGGGTTCGAGACGTACGCCAACGTGTATCGGCTGTGGGTGCTCAATGAGGATGGGTATTTCTCGGGTGAGCCCTACGGGCAGGCAGGTTTTGATCTGGGCGCCTTCTTCGGCCAGCCGGGGGTTGGGGGGCAGCGTGTGGCGTTCACGGACTGCCTGGTGCTGGACGAGACGGGACGACGCAAGTCGATCGTGGTTGAGACGAGCTTTGACGAGGGGCAGACGTGGTCGAGGTACTTGGGCGTGGTTGTGGTGCGAACGGACAGGGCGGGGATCTATCTGGATGATCCGTTGCTGCCGGGAGACTACCTGCTCAAGGCGATCGACGGGGTGGTCCGTGTCCGTGCGACGGCGAGTCTGAGGTGCCCCGAGCCGGTGCGGATGACGCGGTGGACGGGCAACCCGTTCAGAGGGCTGGGTCGGCCGACAACGCTGGATGTTTCTGACGCTTTTTCGTTCCGGCGGATGAATGAGCAGAGCATCCACCTTGCCGGCGTCAGGAGCGGGCAGCTTGCCTCGATCGAGCGTGACTCGACGGGGGCGATGGCGTCGTGGCTGAGCCGGTATGTGCAGCGTGTCGGCCGGCAGGAGACATCGGGGCCATCGGCGAAGGCGGAGCTGGCGGGGCTTTGGGGGCATCTGCGCGTGGGGGACATGCTGACGGGGTTGTCGGGCGGGGGACGGGAGGCGGATGGATGCGCGATGTGCGTGCGCAAGGTCGTGTGTCGTTGGCCGGAGGGTGAGGGGAGTCGGCGGGGGGTCGGCAGGAGCGTGGTGGAGGGGAGCTGGGAATGAACGAGGGGATGATCCGGCCGGCGATCGAGCCCCTGGCGCAGTTCGGCGTGGCGGGGTTGATGGGGGCGTTGTGGGTGTGGGAACGGCTGCACACGCGCAAACGTGAGCAGCAGCTCAGCGAGGCGCATGAGCGGATCGGGCAACAGAGGCAATCGCTGCGGGCGATGGTGAAGCTGATCCGGCAGAACACGCACGCGATCGAGCGGTTCGGCGCGTTGCAGGAGCGGGTGGGCCGGTTGCTGGAGAAGATCTATGAGGAGCATCGAGGGATCGTGGGATGGATGGGCTCGGACGGGCCGAGGGTGGGGCGGGCTTCGGGTGAAGGGGGGGTGATTGCCGGATTGATGGCTGTGGTCGGTTGCACGTCCCCGCCGGGAACGACGGCGCTGCTGCTGACTGCGCAGAAGGCGATCGAGGCCGAGACGGCGATGCAGCAGGAGGACCTGACACGCGACCGGCAGGGCCTGACCGAGCGGCGTGAGGCGTTGCGAGCGGCGTTCGAGGCGGATCTGACGGAGCGGAAGGAGCTGGACGCGGCCTGGGTTCGTGACGCGGCGGAGGGCTACGCGGCGGCAGTCGAGGGTTTGACGCGACACGAGGCGGAGTTGGAGCGGATGCGGCAGACACGCACGGAAAACCTTCGGATGGCGGTCGAGGCGCAACAGCGTGCGATGACACTGCTGGCCGGGCAGGACGCGATGATCAGAGGTGCGACAGGGTGGGACGCTTGGAGTCAAGTGAACAAGCTGTCTGGAAAGGATGGTCGGTGATGCAGACGACGTCGTTGCGTGACGTGGTGAGTCAGAAGCTGGCGGTTCGCTGGGAGGCGTGGTCGGCGGACCACCCGCACCTGGCGGCGGCGGTCGACCGGATGAAGCTGATCGACTCGTCAGTGCAGAGCCTGCGCGATGACGCGGAGTTTCGCGAGGCGATGCGGCAGGCGGATCTGGATGAGGCGAAGCTTGCCGCGGCGGCACGTGTGCTGGAGAAGGTCGAGGGTTGGGTGACACGGTGGATCCCGGTGTGAAGGTCGGGAACTGGGGTGGCGTTCAGGGCATGGGCATAGGGCGCGAACAGTCGGAGGTGAAGGATGGCTAATCGGTGGCTGAGTCGGAAATTCTTGCTGAGTCTTTCGGCGCAGGTGACGTCGGTGCTGGTGCTGATCTGGCCGCAGCAAGAGTCGGTGATCGCTCAGGCGTCGACATCGGTGACGGCGCTGGTGGTGTTGCTGCTGAGCGGATTGGGTTACGTGCGGGCGGAGGCGTCGGTGGACCGGGCGCGGGCGGGGCAGCCGGAGCCCCGTGAATCCCAGGAACCCTCGGAGCCTTGAAGCAAGAGGCCAGGGCGTCTATGCTCGGGCGGCATGAGGTGTTTATCCAAGAGGATCGGGTGGTGTCGGACGCTCGGAGCGCTGCTGCTGACGGTGGCGGTGGCGGTGCCCGGCTGTGCGTCCAAGGGCAGGCAGGGGGCGGGCGAGGGGCCGGGGCTGTTGGACATTCTTCAGAAGCCGGCGTGGGAGGTTCGTCCGGCACGGATGCGGATCTATCCTTCGACGCGGATCATCCGGGAGGCGGGGCAGGGGATCCTCGAGGCGCGGGTGGAGTTCCGGGACGAGAACGGCGACCCGGTCAAGGCGGTGGGGGACCTGCGGTTCGAACTGCTGTCGTCGGGTCGGGCGGGGGAGGTGGGGCAGCGGCTGTTCAGCTGGTCGGTGCCGATGCTCGGCCGGGAGCAGAACGCGACGTTCTATGACCCCGTGACGCAGGCATATCTCTACCGGCTCAGGCTCGAGAGCATCACGATCCTTCAGGACGAGGTGGTGCTGCGGGTGACGTTGCTGCCGGCCGAGGGCAAGCGGCTCGAGGCCCAGGCGCTGATCAGCCCGTCGGAAGGGCTGATCGAGGGGCGGAGTCTTCCGACTCGCTAGGAGGGGGAAATTTCATCTGGACTTGGGTTGGGGTCTGATCTGGCCGATAACCCGGTAGGCGATGTTGCTGCGCCAATTGGAGAGGGTGATCCATGTCGCTGGAGATCCGTGAGCTTGAGCCGGCGGACCTTGAGGCCCTGATCGAGTTCTGGCTGAAGGCGGCGGAGGCCGCAAAAGATGTGGCTCCGCTGGAGCTTGAGCGGCTGCGATCCATGCAGCGGCTGCACCCGACGCTGAGCTTGATCGCCAAGGACGGCGCGCAGATTGCGGGGGCGATCCTGATCGATGAGATGCCCGACGGCGGGCGGATGATCTATCGTCTGGCGGTGGCGGAGTCGTTCCGCGGGGGGGACTTGCCGCGCGAGTTGGTCGACAAAGCGCTGTGGAAACTGTTCCACAAGCGGGTGCATGCCTGCAGGCTGCAGGTGCTCGATGAGTCGGGGGGATCGCCGCTGTGGAAGGGGTCACGGTGGCAGAGCCTGGGTGCTCCCCAGGCGGATCAGGATGACTCAGAAATCGCTCAGGGATCGGTGAAAGAATCGTCGGTTGGGCAGGATGCCTCGAAAGACGCCGCGGACCCCCCTGCGGCCTCGGCGGCTTAAGTTGTCCGCAGGCCACGCCCAAGGTGGCCCATGTCGGTCGGAAGCATCGTGTTCGTCGATGCGAGCGGTACAATCGTTACAGCCCTCACTCCTTGATTCGGCCATGTTGCACAGTCGCCACATCGGGGTGATCGCCTGGCTGAATGTGTCCGATAGCGTCAACATATGAACGCCTTGCCTCATGGTCACCAGGGCCACATCGCGAAGAATCCCCAATCCTCGACCGGCGATCCCGCGCCGTCCGGCGACAAGATCGCACACGAACTGGCCAACCTGCTCGACGGGAGCCTGAGGAACGTCGGGCTGGTGTTGTCGGCGCTGCGGAAGGGCGATGGGGTAGCCGGCACGGATCAGGACGGGGCGGATGACGTGCTGCAACGTTTGCAGGTGACCAACGAAGCGATGAGGCAGATGGCCTGGCTGGTCCGGGGCTGGATGGACGCCATCCACCAGCATCAGCCGCTGGAGCGCGACAATCGGACGCTGAGCGACGCCGTGGGGCACGCGGTGCAGCTTCTGTCGGCGGCGGCGGAGATGCGGCAGGTGCACGTGCGGATCGACCTTGAGCCGCGCGCAGCTCAGTTGCCGGCGGGGGCGGTCTATTCTGTCGTCGCCAACGCCCTGCGGAACAGCCTCGAGGCGATCGACTCCCTGCCCATGGACAGCCCGCATCGTGGTGGAACAATCGAGGTGCGGGCAAGAGTAACCGATCAGGAATTGACGCTCAACGTCGCGGACGACGGGCCTGGATTGGCCCCGGAGCTGCTCGATGACGCCGGCGCTTTTCAGACGGGCAGGACGACCAAACCCAGCGGCCATGGCTTAGGGTTGGAGCTCTGCCGTGAGGTGGCCCTAAGCCTCGGGGGGAGCCTGACACTGAAAAACCGCAGCCCGCGCGGAGCGATTCTGACATTGCGATGTCCGCTGCCTTCCGTGCAGTCCTGATCGTGTACGGCTCAACCATCCGCCCGACGGCTCAGGAGGAGCAGGACACCATGCCCGCCCAGCCTCGCATCCTCATCGTGGACGACGACCCGCTTGTGGCCGAGAGTCTGGCGGAGTTTCTCCGTCAGGAGGGTTTTAGCACGGCGACGGCGCAGGACGGTCAGGAGGCGATGGCACTGCTCGACGGCCTGGAGCAGCCGCCCGGGCCGTCATCCGAAACCGGCGGACGATCCTGCCGCAAGCCGGGATCAACGCTCAAGCTTGCGTCGAGTCATGAAGATGCGAAGACGGTCCAGGAAGGTGATTTCGGCGTGGTGGTGACGGACCTGTCGATGCCGCGCTGCAATGGTCTGGAACTGCTGCGGGCGCTGCGTCAGAAGCACGAGTCGATCGTGCCGGTGGTGATCACGGGGTATGGCAAGATCGAGTCGGCCGTCGAGGCGGTCAAGCTCGGGGCGGTGGACTACCTGACCAAGCCGGTGGTGGACGACGAGCTGCGGATCGCGGTGAACAAGGCGATCCGCCAGCACGCGCTGATCGACGAGAACCGGACGCTGCGCGACCAGCTCACGGAGCGGTTTGGGCTTGGGAGCATCGTCGGGTCGGACTACCGGATGCAGAAGGTCTACGACCTGGTGACGGCCGTGGCGCCGAGCAGGACGACGGTGCTGATCGAGGGCGAGAGCGGCACGGGCAAGACGATGATCGCCCACGCGATCCACACGTCGAGCCCGCGGTCGGCCGGGCCGTTCGTGACGTTCGCGTGCGGGTCGATCCCCGAGACGCTGCTGGAGTCGGAGCTGTTCGGGCACGTGCGGGGGGCGTTCACGGGGGCGGACACGGACAAGCCGGGCAAGATCCTCGCGGCCCAGGGCGGGACGCTGTTTATCGATGAGATCAACTCCGCCACGCCGGCGCTGCAATTGAAGCTGTTGCGCGTCTTGCAGGAGAAGCGGTTCGAGCCGCTGGGCTCGACGCAGACGATCACGGTCGACGTGCGGTTCGTCCTGGCGACGAATCAATCATTGACGCAACTCGTGGCCGAGGGACAGTTCCGTGAGGACCTGTTCTATCGGATCAACGTGGTGAACATCGCCCTGCCTCCGCTGCGCGAACGGCTGGGGGACATTCCCCTCTTGGCCAAACATTTCCTCGAGAAGTACCAGCAGGAGACGGGCAAGAACGTCACGGGCTTCTCCGAGGCGGCGATGGCGGCGATGCAGAAGCACGCCTGGCCCGGCAACGTGCGTGAATTGGAGAACGCGATCGAGCGGGCGGTGGTGCTCTCATCGCGGCCGACGATCGACGTGCAGGATCTGCCGGAGAAGATCGCGGCGGGTGCGTCGGCCGACGGCATCGTCTCGGCGGCTGACGCGGCGGCGGGGCAGAAGAATCTCTATACACCCGCCCTGGACGGCGGTTGGACGCCGACGGGGCTCGAGACGGCCTTGGCCGAGCCCGAGAAGCAGATCATCCTCGCGGCGCTGCGGGCGAATGACTGGAATCGGCAGGAAACCGCCCGCCAGCTGGGCATCAACCGCACGACGCTCTACAAGAAGATCAAACAGTTCAACCTCGACACCCCGGAAGGCTTCGCGGCCTGAGTCGGTGATAATCGGGGGCGTATTCAGGCGGCCTACCACCGCATGTCCAGGTCAAACGGAACGACGTCGCAGGTCTCCTGATAGAACGTGAGCATCCGCTGCTTGAGCTCCCCGAGCACTCGAGCGTAAGCGGGGTCGTCGATCACGTTCTTTTCTTCACCCGGATCCTTCGCCAGATCATAGAGCTCGTCACTCTCGTAGAGTCGGCGGACATACTTGAAGTCGCGCGTCCGGCACATCGTCGCCTTGGAGTGCTCGGGGCCGTCGGAGTACTGCATCTTCATGCGGGGGTAGTAGGAGTGTTCGGGCTTCTGGTCGGGGTCGACGTCGGGCTCGCGGCAGTGGGGTTCGTTCATGAGCCTCCCGCCCTCGCAGAAGACGGCATCGCGGTGCTCGCGTGTCTCGCCGGCGATCAGGGGCAGCAATGATCGGCCGAAAGTGGTGTAGCCCGGGTCGATGCCCGTGACGTCAAAGACGGTGGCCGAGAAGTCGACCAGCTCCACCAGCGCGTCGCTGACGCCGGGCCGACAGGCCTTCGCGGCGGGGGGCTTGACCAGGAAAGGCACGCGCGCCAGGCAGTCCTCGAACGTGTTCTGCGTCTTCTCCACCAGCCCGTAGTCGCCGGTGAAGTCGCCGTGATCGGCGAAGACGAACAGGGCCGTGTCGTCCCACATACCTGCCTGGCGCAAGGCGTCGACAATGAGCCCGAGCTGGGCGTCGACGCGGGCGCACATGCCGTAGTAGGTCGCCCGCAGCTCCGTCCAGCGGTCCTCCGTCCAGCCCTGCATGTTCTGGAGGCGGTGGATGCCCTTGTTGATCGACGGCTTGCCCGTCCAGTCGCCCGGGGCGGGGATGCGCGGCGGCAGTTTGCCGCGGTCGATCATGCTGTAATAGGGCTCCTCGACCTGGTAGGGCGGATGCGGATAACCCAGCGGCAGGTTGATGCACAGGGGTTGATCTCCGCCGGATTCACCCCACCGACGGATCTGATCAACCGCCCCGAGCACCCACGCCCAGTCGTTGTCGAGATAGAGCTCCTGGCCTTGTTTGTCGAGTCGGCCGACGTAGAAGCTGTAATACGTGTCGCTGCCGGGCTTGCCGCGCACCCGCTCCCACGGCCAGTCGTTGGGGCGTTTGCTGCCCCAGCGGGCGTGGTCCTGCTCGGTGGCCTCAAACTTGACGTCGCAGAACGCCTCATACCCGTGCTGAGCCGGCACGAGGTCGTTCTTGCCGCCCCACCAGACGAAGTAGCCGTTGTCCTTGAGGATCTTGAGCAGGCACGGCTCGCCGGCGCGGAGCATGTGGGTCATCGTGCGATGCCCGCGCACGTGCGGGTACCAGCCGGTCATGAAGGAGCATCGGCTGGGCGTGCAGACAGGGTTCTGGCAGAACGCCCGGCTGAAGGAGACCGCCTCGGTCTCGGCAAGTTTGTCGAGATTCGGCGTCACCGCGGCTGGGTTGCCCATGTGGCCCAGCACGTCGCCGCGCCACTGGTCGGGGTTGAATATCACGATATGCGGTCGCTTCTTCATGATCCTCCCTTGCGCATCCACCGTTTGTCCCGATCGAAGGGCACGGCGTCGCAGGTCGCTTGATAGAACGTGAGCATGCGCTCGCGCATCTTCGCCAGCGCCTCGGCGTAGGCTTGCTCTCCCGCGACGTTGTGGAGCTCCCGCGGGTCACGCTCCAGGTCGTAGAGCTCGTCGCGCTCCATCAGCCGTCGGACGTACTTGAACTCGTGCGTCCGGCACATTGTCGCCTTGCCCAGGAGGGGGAGTTCCTGGTCCTGGAGGTATTCGCGGGGCCAGTAGACCATCGCGGGCGTCAGGTCTTCGTCGCGTTGGTAGTCCCGGCCATGCTTTTCGCCGATGAGTCGGCCGCCCTCGCAGAAGACGGCGTCGCGGTGCTCTTGCGTCTGCCCCGTCAGCAGCGGCACGAGGGAGCGGCCGAAGTGCCTGTGGGCCGGCTCGATGCCCGCCAGGGCTTCAACCGTTGCCGGGAAATCGATCAGTTCCACCAGGGCGTCACGGACACCCGCCTTGGCGCCCAGCGCCGCCGGGGGTTTAACCACCAAAGGCACGCGCGTCAGGCAGTCCTCGAAGGTGTTCTGGTTCTTCTCCACCAGGCCGTAGTCGCCCGTGTAGTCGCCGTGGTCGGAGAAGAAGAACAGGGCCGTGTCGTCCCACATCCCCGCCTGGCGCAACGCCTCGACCAGACGGCCGAGTTGGGCGTCGACGCGAGCGCACATGCCGTAGTACGTCGCGCGGAGCTCGTCCCACCGCTGCTCGCTCCAGCCGGCCATGTTCAGCCGCTCGTGGATGCCGCGGAGCATCGCGGGCTTGTCGTGCCAGTCTGTCGGATCAGGAATGCGTGGCGGCAGCTTCTCCCGCTGGATCAAGCTGAAAAACGGTTCCTCCACCGCATAGGGCGGGTGGGGGTAGTTGATCGGCAGGTAGATGCACAGCGGCGGATCGCCCGGCTTCCACCGCTGGATCTGCTCGCACGCCGCCAGGACGCAGCACCAGTCGCCGTCGAGGTAAAGCTCGTCCTCTCCGCGATCGATCCTGCCGGCGAAGAACGAGTAGTAGTTGTCGCTGCCGGGCTGGCCCCGCCACTCGTTCATCGGCCCATGCAGCGGGCGGCGCTTCATCCCCCAGCGGGCGTGGTCCTCGGGCGTGTCCTTGTAGCGGACGTTGCAGTACGCCTCGTACCCATGCTGGCCGGGCACGAGGTCGTTCTTGCCGCCCCACCAGACGAAGTAGCCGTTGTCCTTGAGCGTCCGCAGCAGGCAGGGGTCGTCCGGCCGGAGCATGTGCAGCAGGCTGCGATGCCCGCGGACGTGCGGGTACCACCCGGTCATGAAGGAGCAGCGGCTGGGTGTGCAGACGGGGTTCTGGCAGAAGGTTCGCGTGAAGGAGACCGCCTCGGTCTCGACGAGCCCGTCGAGGTTCGGCGTCACCGCCGCCGGGTTGCCCGCGTGCCCCAGCACGTCTCCACGCCACTGATCCGGATTGAAAACGACAATGTGAGGCCGGCCCGACATGGCCGGGATTGTAACGTCATGGACCGCCACTTAACGAACCGGGCTTCCGTGGGTATCCTGTGCGGCTTCCTTTTTCAGGAGCTTTCCCCATGTCCGAGCGTCAGAATATTTCTTCCGGATCGAAATATGAGCCGACGATCGGCTTTTCGCGCGGCGTCAAGGCCGGGCCGATCATCGCCATCTCAGGCACGGCCCCCATCGGCCCCGACGGCAAGGTCGCCGGCCCGGGCGATCTCTACCTCCAGACCAAGCGCTGCATCGAGATCGCCGCCGCCGCGCTCGAGAAGGCTGGCGCCTCGCTCGAGAACGTCGTGCGGACGCGGCTGTTCCTGACGAACATCCAGGAATGGGAAAAGGCCGCCAAGGCCCACGGCGAGGCCTTCGGCAACATCCGCCCGGCCTGCACGTTCGTCCAGGTGGCGGCGCTGATTGACCCGGCCTGGCTCGTCGAGATGGAATTCGACGCCGTGGCGTGAACAACCGCGGGTTGCGTGATCTCGGTCATCGGGCATTGGCCGGCGGTGACACGGTCTTCGATCGCCGTGCCGTCACGCCAGCGAGTTGTGCAGCCAGGATCCAGCCGAGCATCGTGCTCAGGACGGCGATCCAGGCCAGCTGCCGTTTCTCGATCACCTGAAACATCAGGCCGTGGGCGAAGGTCAGGGCGATCAGCAGGTAGGCCGAGCGTTGGAGGTTCTTCCAGACGCCTCGACCGAGCATCCGGATCGAGGCGTCGTTGCTGGTGATCAATAGGACCAGCGCGATCAGCCCGGCGGCCAGGCCGACGTAGTTCGCCCAGCCGAACAGGTCGCTGCGCAGCGCCCAGGCCTCGGCTCCCTCGCGGGCCTTAAAGAAATAGAGCCACATGTGCCCCATGTGCACCTGCCAGCCGACGGCGACGTGGACCAGGCTCACCAGCCCCGCCCAGATGGCCAGGTCGCGGCGGAAATCGCTGGAGATCGGGTTCGTCCGTCCACGCAAGAGGTTCCACGTCCCGATCGACAGCACGAAGGCCATCTCGGCCGTCGCCACGTAGGCCGTGCCCATCGACCAGCGGAACTTGGCGTCGGGTGAATCAAGCAGGAAGCGGCTGACAATCCAGCAGCCGGCGATCGTCAGCACCGCCATCGGCAGGTGGTGGACCAGCAGACGGCGCCCGAGACGGCTTAAATTCATCGTTGTCCATCCACCCCATTGGACGCTGGTTCACCTTCCGCAGCACGATCCGCCGTGCTCGTGGGCCTTGAGCTTCTCGCCCTGGTTGACCACGGGCAGGCTCATCATCGCCCCAGGCCGGCGGACCATCAGGCCGTCGGTCGGCCCGTCAGCGCGAGCCCTCGATGGATCGGCCTCGTGCTCGATCTCGTCGAAGGTCGCATACGGCAGGCCCAGGTCCTTGAGCATCTGGTGGTCTTGCGCCGGCGTGCGGCCGAAGGTCGTCAGGTAGTTGCCGATCAGGAAGCTCGACCCGCCGGCGAAGAACATCCAGCTCTGCATGTCGCGCAGGATCTTCTCACGCCCGCCGGCGATCTTGAGCTCGCGGTCGGGCAGGATGAAGCGGTAGACGGCCACGATGTGCAGGGCCTCGAGGGGCGTCAGCGGTTCGAGCTGGCGGTCGTAGACCGGCGTGCCGGGCATGGCGTTGAGGAAGTTGATCGGGATGACGTCCGCCCCGAGCTCGCGCAGCTCCAAGGCCATGTCCAGCCGGTCCTCCCACGCCTCGCCCATGCCGAAGATCCCGCCGGAGCAGATCGACAGCCCCGCGGCCTTGGCGATGCGGATCGTCCGCACACGGTCCTCGTAGCTGTGGCTCGAGATGATGCTGGGGAAGTGACGTCGGCTGGTCTCGAGGTTGTGGTTGACGCGGAGCACGCCCATGTCGCGCAGGCGCTGGGCCTGGGATTCGGTCAGCTCGCCCAGCGTGGCACAGGGCCGGATCGTGCCCTCCCGGGCCGTCTTGCGGAAGAAGGGCTCCATCCAGTCCAGCTCGCGCTCGGTCGGCCCGCGGCCGGAGTTGACCAGGCCGAAGGAACTCGCCCCATTGGCCTTGGCCTCCTCGGCGGCGCCGAGCATCTCGTCGACGGTCATCTTGCTCGGGGTGACGTGCGTTGTGTGGAACTTCGACTGCGTGCAATACCCGCAGTCCTCGCTGCACGCCCCGACCTTGGAGGCGACGATCGAGCAGAACTTGACCGACCGGCCGAACCGCTGGATGCGGATCTTGTTGGCCCAGAAGAACAGGTCGAACAGGTCGTCGCCCTCGA
>JADZET010000303.1 GCA_020850375.1 Phycisphaeraceae bacterium
AGGTTGATGGCCACGGTGGTTTTCCCGCAGCCGCCCTTCTGGTTGATGATCGCGATGGTTCGCACGGGCTCGTCCTTTCGTCCCTGAGTCGGACCTGCCGGCGTCGAGTGAGCCTTGTCTCCCCGGTCGCTCAAACCGAAGCTCGCCGTTTGTCCGTAAGCGGCGCGTGGCGGGCGCAGCGGCTCTGGCCGTTGCGTCCGTCATGCCTCATTTATCGGGACTTATGATTTCAAACCTTGAATATCAGCACTGATAACGCCATTTTTCTGGTCGACATTCCATGCCCTACAATGCCCCGCCATGCCGCGATGGTCCCATGTCCTGCTGGCCAGCCGTTCACCCCGCCGAGCCTCCCTGCTGGCCGAGGCGGGCATCCCTTTTGACCAGATCGACCCGCCCTTCGCCGACCCGCCCAGCCCGGCGAGCGAGGCGGGCGACGCCATCACCCACGCGGTGGAGCTGGCGCGACTCAAGGCCGAGAGCTGCCCGAAGGGCACGGGCGTCCTGATCGCGGCTGACACCATCGTCGTCAGCCCCGACGGCTTGCTGCTCGGCCAGCCCCAGGACGCCGACGAGGCGCGAACGATGCTCAAGAGACTGCTCGGGCGCGAGCATCAGGTCGTTACGGGCGTGATGCTCATCGCCCTGCGCGATGGCGTGGAAACACGCCGCCTGAGCCTGGCCGACGTCGCCCGTGTGACGCTCGGTCCCGTCACGCCCAGGGAGCTCGACGAATTCCTCGAGCAGGGTCGATGGCGGGGCAAGGCCGGGGGGTACAACCTGGCCGAGCTCGAGGGCCGTTGGCCGGTCAAGGTCGAGGGCGACCCGGGCACGGTCGTGGGCCTGCCGATGCGCAGGATCCTGCCCATTCTGCGAGAATGGAGCAACGGATCGCCCGCTGATCCCACGTGAGGCCGAAGTCTGACCCCCCCAATTCCCCCTGCAAATGACGCATCTTCACAATCCAGCCCCAGCGGGATCGTCGCGGTGATGTCGGGCGAGGCGCGTGGCCCCAAGGCCGGCCTGCTACGCGCAGGGCTGGAGGTGCTGATGCCGGGCTATGCCGCGGCGGTGGCTGCCCGCAACGCGATGTTCGACCACGGCCTGCGCAGCATCCACCGGCTGGGTCGGCCGACGATCAGCGTGGGCAACCTCACCACCGGCGGCACGGGCAAGACGCCGATGGTCATCGACCTCGCCCGCCGGCTGGGTGAGCGCGGCCGGCGCCCGGCGGTGCTCCTGCGCGGCTACAAGGCCGACGCGGACCAGCGCAGCGATGAGGCCATGCTGTTGTCCGAGGCCCTGGGCCCGGGCATGCCCGTGGCCGCGAACGCCGATCGCTCACGGGCCGCGAGAGAGGTCCTGAGCGCGGGCGACGTCGACGTCTTCCTGCTCGACGATGGTTTCCAGCACCGTCAGGCGCACCGCGACCTGAACGTGGTTCTGATCGACGCCTTGAACCCCTGGGGCTACGGCCGTCTCCTGCCGCGAGGCCTGTTGCGCGAACCAACTTCATCGTTGCGCCGGGCCGACGCGGTGATCGTCACGCGCGCCGACCAGGTCAGCCCCGCCGCCCTGGCTGAGCTGGACCGGCAGATCGAGCGACACGCCGGCCGACCACCCATCGCCCACACCGCCCACGGCTGGCGGGAATATCTCGACGCCCAGGGTCGTTTCATTCCGATCGACGTGGTGCGGGGTGAGCCGGTCGTCGGCGTCTGCGGCCTGGCCAATCCGGGGGCTTTCGAGCGGTCGCTTCGCCAGGCCGCGGCCGATGTGCGCCACTGCATGAGTTTCCCCGATCATCACGCTTACACCCCGGCCGACGTCCAGCGGATCGCGTCCCGAGCCCGCCAGAGCGGCGCCGCCGCGGTGGTGACGTCGGAGAAGGACTGGGTCAAGCTCCGGGACATCGACCCCGCTGTCTGGCAAGGGCTGGCCGTCCGCCGGGCCGTGCTGGGCCTGCGCTGGCTCGACGGCCTCGAGACGTTCTGGGGACTGATCGAGCGGGCCGTTCCTGGGCCGGATCGCGCGGGAAGCGGCGCATGACCCTCTTCCCATCATCGCGTCCTTTCGACAGGAATTCCCTTACACCTCGCCGTCGACCCTTTCGTATCGAACAAATTCTCTACAAATCATGACTTGCGGCCCACAGGCGGCTGGCAATTTCTTGTCCTGTCCAAAAAATCTTGCCCGCCCTTCGGCCATGGTCGACGGGTCGGCCCCTGAGATATGCTGGATTGAGGATTGTTCCAAGGAGTGACCGCGCATGGTTGAGCACATGGTCTGGATCAAGTTCCGCCCGGGTGTCACGCCGCAGCGGGTGCAGGAGCACCTGACGGGCCTGGCCGGGCTGATCAAGACGGTGCCGGGGGTCAAGAAGCTGAGCATCGGCCCGAACTTCACTGATCGTGCCAACGGCTTTACGCACGGCCTGCTGGTGACCTTGGGCAGCCGCGAGGCCCTGCAGACCTATCAGGTCCACCCCGAGCACGTGAAAGTCGCCGGCCCGCTGCGGCAGGACGCCGAGTTGATGGCCATGGACATCGAGGTGTGAGCCGCATCGCGCGGCCGGATCAGGGCGCCGTCGTCGCCCCGGCCGCCGCCTCCTGGCCCTGATCGAGCTCCGTGAGCACCGACGCCTGCGGGTTGATCTGCCGCACCTGGTCAACCATCTGGCTCGCGGCCAAGGTGTTGCCCGCGCGCTGGTAGTAACGCGCCGCCTCAGCGGCCAATTCCCACCGCGTGGGCGACTTCTCCCACGCCCGGTGGTAGAGCCCGGCCGCGTTGGAGGGCTGCCCGAGCATCATGTAGGTCGTGGCCAGCTCGGCCAGCAGGGCCGGGTCCTGTCGCTCGCCGTCGGTGAGCATGTTCAGCACCTGCAGCGCCTCGGCCGGGCGGTTGTCGCGGCGGAGCAGGTTCGCCTTCTTGCGCAGGTAGATCACCTGCCGCGGACGTTCGGACACGGGCGTGTGTTCGATCGCCCACTGGGCCTGCTCGAGCGCCAGGCCGAGTTTGTTCTGCTGGGCGAACAGGTCGCTCAGGCCCGCGTAGGCCGCGTGCAGGTTCGAGTCGATCCGCAGCGCCTCGAGGAAAAGCCGCTGCGCCCGATCAAACTCACGCTGCCGCAGGTAGACGTTGGCCAGGTCGAGCCGATACCGCGGCTCCCTGGGGTCGAGGTCCATCGCCCGCGAGAAATGCGCCCCCGCCTCGTCGGGCTTGCCCAGCTCCAGGGCCAACGTGCCGGCCATCTCCTGCACCGACGGCTGCTTGGGGTCGAGGTCGAGCCCCAGGCGCAACTGCTCGTAAGCCGCGGGAACTTGCTGACGGCTCCAGAGCACCTGGGCCAGGAGCGTGCGGGCCGGGGCGAAGCGCGGGTAACGATCGACCATCGCCCGCGCTTCCTGCTCCATCGCGGGCCCGAGCAGGCCGGTGGTCAGGGCGTGGCTGACCTTCTGGCCCAGGGCCTCGACCTCGGTCTGGGCGGCCTTCGCGTCGAACTCCGCGGTCGTCGTCGCCGGCGAGGGCGCCGCCTGCCGGTGCCGGACGCGGTAGACGTACCAGACCGTCACGCCCAGGCAGAGCAGGATGACCAGGAGCTTGCCCCAAGACACGCGGGGGCTCGCGGGGGAAGCATGGCCGTGGGATGAACTTCCGGGGGGGATGGTCATGTCGTGAGGGTAACAGGGACGCGACGCCCCGCAACGGGCGCCGGCGTCCGCTCTATAATCCGGGCGTGGTTGAACTGACACGCACCGTGCGATTCTGCCTCTGCGACCCGGCCGCCGGGCCGGTTTGGGAGGCGGAGCCCAAGAGCAACACGTACGCCGGCTGGCCCGCGATGCGCGGGCTCGGGCGCTACTACGAACTGCTCGTCCGCTGCCGGGGGGAGGTGGATCCGGTCAGCGGGTACTTCCTGAACATCCGCCACATCGACCGGGCCGTGCGCCAGGCCGCGCTGCCTCACCTTCACGCCGCGGTGAATGGGCCCGACGGATCGACGGGCGTGGCGATGGGCTCGCTGATGCGCCGGCTTGTCGAGCTGCTTCAGCCGGCGCTGGGCGGGGCCGTCGTGTCGCTGCGTCTGACGTTGACCCCCTTCTACAGCCTCGAGATCCGGAGCCGGGACATGGACCATGTGCTGCTGCGACATCAGTACGAGTTCTCCGCCTCGCACCGCCTGCACGTGCCGGCCTGGAGCGATCAGAAAAACGCCGAAGTCTTCGGCAAGTGCAACAACCCCTCCGGCCACGGGCACAACTACAGGCTCGA
>JADZET010000304.1 GCA_020850375.1 Phycisphaeraceae bacterium
CCACCTTCTGCCGCGTGTAGAACATCACCCCCTCGTTCCCCTGCACGTGCAGGTCGCCGAAGAAGCTCCTCCCCCAGCCCGAGAACGAGAACAGCGCCATCGGCGCCGGCACGCCCACGTTCACCCCAACCATCCCGCAGCGAATCCCCAGCGAGAACTCCCGCGCGTGACGCCCGCTGGTCGTGAAGATCGACGCCCCGTTGCCGTACGGGCTGCGATTCGCCCACTCGAGCGCTTCTTCGAGCGTCTTGGGCCTCATCATCGACAGCACCGGCCCGAAGATCTCGTCCTGCGCCAGCTTCATCCCCGGCTGCACCTCGTCGAACAGCGTCGGCCCCACGAAGTAGCCATTTCCCTGTAAATTCTCCGGAAGTTTCCGCCCATCCCGCACCAGCGTCGCCCCCTCCTTCTGCCCCAGCTCCAGGTACGACAGGATCCTCTGCTTCGCCCCCTTATCGATCACCGGTCCCATCTGTGCCGTTTTGTCCGCCGACGTGTCCGCCACCTTGAGCCCGTCGATCGCCTCCGCCACCCGCTTCTGCACGCCCGAAGCGGTGTCGCCCACGCCCATCAGGATCGACCCCGCCATGCAACGCTGTCCCGCGCACCCGTACGCCGCCCCCATCACCGCCCGCAGGGTCGAGTCCGGCTCAGCGTCCGGCATCACCACCAGCACGTTCTTCGCCCCGCCCGCCGCCTGCACGCGCTTGCCGTGCTGCGTCCCGAGCACATAGACGTGCTCCGCCACCTTCGTCGACCCCACGAAGCTCACCGCCGCGATCCCCGGGTGCGTGCAGAGCGCGTCGACCACGGCTCGCCCGCCGTGCACGACGTTGATCACCCCCTCGGGCAGGCCCGCTTCGAGGAACAGCTCCGCCAATCGGTTGGCCGTCAGCGGCACCTTCTCGCTGGGCTTGAGGATGAACGTGTTCCCGCAGGCGATGGCGATCGGGTACATCCACATCCCCACCATGGCCGGGAAGTTGAACGGCGTGATCCCCGCGCACACCCCGATCGGCTCGCGCATCGTCACCCCGTCGATCTGCTCCGCCACGCGCGGCAGGCTCTGCCCCTTGGCCAGCTCGCCAATCCCGCACGCCAGCTCCACCACTTCCAGTCCACGCCGCACGTCCCCGCGCGATTCGTCGAGCGTCTTGCCGTTCTCGATCGTGACGATCTTCGCCAGCTCCTCGAAATGCTCCTCGAGCAGCGTGCGATACTTGAACAGCACGCCCGCCCGCTTGGTAGGGGGGGTGTTGGACCACGTGACAAACGCCTTTTGTGCCGCTTGGACCGCCGCATCCACTTCCGCGGGCCCGCCCATGGGCGTGCGGGCGATCAGCTCGCCGCGTGAGGGATTGTGAACCGGGCCATGCTCCGCCGTCGCCTGGCGCAGCCATTGGCCGCCGATGAGCATCGGGACGATCGGGACTTCCGCCGTGGGCATCGATGCGCTCCTGGATGAAAGCCCCCCCGAGAAATCGATCCTATCAGATCCCCTCCCCAGCGGGCACGTTCGCCTTGGCGTATCCTCGGGCGATGGTTCTGCTGGACCTTCTGCCCCTGTTCCTCCTGGCCGCGGCGCTCTGGGGCGTGATCTGGACGTTGGCGATCTACCGCGGCCTGACCCGTCCGCCCCGCCGTTCCGCCGGATGGGCGCTGGCCCACGACCTGCCCACGGACCCTGCCGGCTTCGGCCTGGAATTCCAGGAGCTCGCCATCCCGCTCCCCGACGGCAGACACGCCCCCGCCTGGCTCGTCAAGGGGCGCGCCGTGAACGCCCCCGTCCTGGTCGTCTGCCACGGCTGGTCCGAGAGCCGCTACGTCATGCTGCGGCGGCTCCCCCTCTGGTCCACGTTCTTCTCCGCCGTGCTCCTTTGCGATATGCGCGGCCACGGCGACTCCCCGCACCGCATCTCTTTCGGCGGCCCCCCGGAAGCCGAAGACCTGCGTGCGATCCTTGAGCGACTCCCCGCTCATCTCAATGACGACCGCCCCATCGTTCTGCTGGGCCTGTCAATGGGCGCGTCCATCGCCATGCAGGCCGTGAGCCGTGGCGATCTCTCGCCGACACCGATCGCCCTGATCGCCGAGGGCGCCTACCGCCATCGCCTCACGCCCGTCGCCGGCTACCTGCGTCAGCGTCGCTGGCCGACGTGGCCCTTCGTCAACCTCGTCGGCCTCTACCTGAGTCTCTTTCCCAAAAGATTCGGCCCCCTCGACAGCCTGCCCCGGATGGAAAAAGTCACCCTGCCCACCCTCTTCATCCACGGCCGGCTCGACGCCATGTGCCCCCTGGCCGACGCTCAGGCTCTGGTCCAGCATGCGCCCTCAGCCCGTTGCGTCATCTTCAGGGGGGCCGATCACCTGAACATGGCCGAGCTCGACCCCCAGACCTACCAATCCGCCATCAAAGATTTCCTCCAAACTCTCGGACTTCCCCAGCCCCTAACCCCCAATCCCTAACCCCTCTTCTTGCCCTCCCATCATCACCCGGTATAACACCCTTCCATGTCCACATGGAAAGTTGCCGTTCTCGGCGCGGGCAGTTTTGTCTTCGGTCCCACCGCCATCGCCGGCGTCATCCGCGACCACGACCTGGGGCCGGGCGAACTGGCCCTGATGGACGTCGACCCCGACGTGCTCGATCGCATGGCCGCCGTGGCCAAGCGCCTCGCGGCCGACCTGCATCGCCCCATCCGCGTCACCGCCCACACGGACCGCGTGGCCGCCCTCGCCGGCGCCGACTTCGTCATCTGTGCCGCCGCCCCGCAGATGCACAAACGCCACGCGATCGACCGGCAGATCATTGCCCAACACTACCCCGATCACCTGATCACCGAGTTCGGCGGCGTCGCCGGCCTGAGCTATTCGCTGCGGCAGATCGCCTTCATCGAGCAGGTCGCCGCCGACATGCGCCGCCTCTGCCCCAAGGCCTGGCTGCTGATGTCCTCCAACCCCTTGCCGCGCGTCTGCCAAGCCGCCGAGGCCCTGGGCGTGAGCACGGCCGGCTTCTGCTGGGTCTCGGTCGTCGGCTACGGCATGCTCAACGACTGGGTCGGCGGCGCCAAGCACAACGGCTCGGTCGAGGGCCTGTTCAGCCTCGGTGACGTCTACCAGGCCGTGATCGCCGGCCTCAACCACTTCACCTGGATCGTCCAGGCCCGCCAGGCAGCCACCGGGCGCGATCTGCTGCCCGAACTCCGCCGCCTCGCCGCCGCCGGCCGAACCGTCGGCCAGCCCAACTGTGAAGCCCTGCTCCGCCAGACCGGCTACATGCTCGCCAGCGGCGACGCCCACGTGCAGGACTTCCTCCCGCCGCACGAGCATTGGTCCCCTCAGCACGACCCCTGGCACGGCAACGCGAGCGAACGGGCCGAACGCCTGCAACTCCTGGCCGACGTCGGCGCCGGCAAACAGCCCTTCTCCAAGCTCCACACCGCCTGGGAGCGCCCCGGCGACCTGATCGCCGCCATGCTGCTCGGCAAGCCCATCGCTCTGCACTCGCTCAACCTCGTCAATCGCGGCCAGATCCCCAATCTGCCCCAGGGCGTCTTCGTCGAGACCCCCGCCACCGTCGATGGCGACGGCCCGCATCCTCTACAAGTCACACTGCCCGAGAGCATCCTGCCCCTGTGCCTCCGCACCGCCGAGGTCACCGACACGCTGGTCCAGGCCGCCCTGATGCACAGCCGTGCGCTGGTTCGTCAATTCGTGGAACTGGATCCCACCATCACCGACAAGGCCGCTGGCCACGCCGCCGCCGCCGCCGTGCTCGAGGCTCACGCCGACATGATCGGCCAGTACACTTAAAGGCCATGCCCTTCTTCAGCTTCCACGGCTGCCACAGCTCCGACTACTGCCGCCACGCCCACAGCCGGCTGGGCGCCATGGTCCAGCACGCCCGCGAGATCGGCTTCACCCACCTCGGTCTGAGCGAGCACGCCCCGCGCTTCCGACAGCAGGACCTCTTCGCCGATGAAGAGGGCCTCACGCCCGCCGACCTGATGGCCATGTTCGACGCCTATCGCCAGCACGCGTTCGAGCTCCAGCGCGAGTGTCAAGGCAAGCTCGAGATCCTCGTCGGCTTCGAGACCGAAGTGATGCCTCCGCCCCCGGGAGATGGCCTCACCCGCATGGCTGATCTCTTCCGCGAGGGGAAGTTCAACTACCTCGTCGGCAGCGTCCACAGCGTCGGCGATCACTGGCTGGACTACACCCCCCAGCACACCGCCGCCGCGGCAGCGGATCTCGGCGGCGTCGAAGCCCTCCAACTCGCCTACTTCCAGCAGGTCGCGCGCCTCGTCGAGACCTTGCATCCTCACGTCGTGGGCCACCTCGACCTCATCCGCAAGTTCGACGGCCCCAATCCTTCGTTTACTCCCAAGGTCTGGCACGCCATCGACGCCACCCTCGAGGTCATCGCCGCGCACGCCGGCGTCCTGGACGTCAACGCCGCCCCATCGCGTCGCAACACCGGCCCGGTCTACCCGTTGCCCGAGATCCTCACCCGCGCCCGCCGGATGAACATCCGCGTCACCCTCGGCGACGACAGCCACAGCGTCGACGACGTCGGCAACGGCCTGTCCGCCAGCCTCGCCGCCATCGCCCAGGCCGGCTACACGTCCGTGAGCTACCTCACCCTCGAGAACAACCAACCCGTCTGGCACGACGCCCCGATCGACACCGTCCGCCCCGCCCGCTGAATCCACCACGGTTTGTCCGAGCCGGACTCTGTGAGTCCGGTCCGGGCTCACAGAGCCCGGCTCTGATAAAACTATGCCCATGACCCTCTCTTCCCGCATCGACCACACGATCCTCAGGCCCGAGGCCACCCTCGCCGACGTGCAGCGATTGGCCGACGAGGCCAGGGCCCACGGCTTCGCCGGCGTCTGCGTCAACCCCATCTTCGCCGTCGCTCTCTCCCGCATGCTCGCCGGCTCCCCGATTAAGACCTGCTGCGTCGTCGGCTTCCCCTTCGGCGCCGCCAAATCCACCGTCAAGGCCATCGAGGCCACCGTCGCCGTCAAGGACGGCGCCGAGGAAATCGACGTCGTTGCCCATCTGCCTCTGCTGTTGGCCAAGGACCTCGTAGGCCTCAAGGCTGAGCTCCTGGAGATCAACAAGTCCGCCCGCGCCGCCAACCCCCGCGTGGTCATCAAAGTGATCGTCGAGTCCGCGCTGCTCATGCAGGGCGTCAGCCCCGACGAGGCCGAGGCCCGCATCGCCGCCGCCTGCCGGGCCGTCCGCGAGTCCGGGGCCGACTTCATCAAGACCTCCACCGGCTACCACCCCGCCGGCGGCGCGTCGATCGAGGCCGTCAAGCTGATGAAGAAGCACTCCCAGGGCCTCTATGTCAAAGCTTCCGGGGGCATCCGCACCTACGCCGACGCCAAGGCCATGCTCGACGCCGGGGCCGACCGTTTAGGCTGCTCCGCTTCTCTTGCTATCCTGTCTGGCGCACCCAATCCTTAACCCCCATGCCCAGCCCCTCCCCCATGCACACCCTGACCCTCGGCAACGTCGCCATCGGCCCCGACCAGCCCCTGTGCATCATCGCCGGCCCGTGCGTGGCCGAGTCGGTGGACCTCTGCCTGCGCATCGGCGAGGCTGTGCGCGACCGCTGCGTGAGCCTGGGCTTCGGCTACATCTTCAAGGCCTCCTTCGACAAAGCCAACCGTTCGAGCATCCAGAGCTACCGCGGCCCCGGCGTGGAGGAGGGCATGAGCCTCTTGGAGCGCGTCAAGTCCGAGCTGGGCGTCCCCGTGACGACCGACATCCACCTCCCCGAGCACGCCGCCCAGGCCGCCCCGGTCGATCTCCTGCAGGTCCCCGCCTTCCTCGCCCGCCAGACCGACCTGCTCATCGCCGCCGCCGCCACCGGCAAGCCCGTCAACGTCAAAAAAGGCCAGTTCATGGCCCCCGACGAGATGGCCAACGTCGTCGAGAAGCTCACCGCCGCCCACGCCTCGGGCATCATGCTCACCGAGCGTGGCACCTTCTTCGGCTACCACCGCCTGGTCAACGATTTCG
>JADZET010000305.1 GCA_020850375.1 Phycisphaeraceae bacterium
AGCCCGCGAAGTATTCTGTCCGCTTCGGCGGATGACTTGTGGCGCTCAGACCCAAACTCGAGCCCGAGGAGTTGGATGATGTTCGATCGCAGCGACCGGCCGCAGATCTCGCTGTCCCTCAACGACCAGCAGACCTGCCTGGAATCCCTCGAACCCCGCCTGCTGCTGTCGACGCTCTTCGGTGGTGAGACCTTCGAGTTCCAGGACGCTCAGCAGCAGCGGATCATCGTCTCGGTCGGCGGCAACGTTGTGGTCGAGGTCATCGGCGGCACGGTCAGCATCAACGACAACACCGTCATCCTGCACCAGATGCCCGGCGACATCTGGACCAGTTCCATTGGCCGAGGCGGGATTCGCCTCAACGGCGGTTTCGCGGGCCAGAAGGGTTCGGACCCCGTGACCCTCGATTCCCTCAACGGTGCGCCAATCAGTTACTCCGCGCCCGGCGGGTTGGGCGGCGGCGGCGGCCCGGTCTTCGGCAACAATCTCTCGGTCAACGCCCTGGCCAGCAACGCCGAGGGCGACACCTACGGGTTCAATTTCTATGAGCCCTCGGGCGGGCTCGGCGCGCCGACGGTTCACCTGTTCAGGTTCGTCAATCACGGCAGCACCGGCGCCGTCGAAAGCCAGGTCGCCGACCTGGGGCCGAGGATCAGAGCACTGGTCTTCGGCGGCACGCCCCCCGAGGACAATCCCCCGGAGGTGCGGGGGGTCGACGCCGCCGCGTTCAACCCCATCGACGGCCGGCTGTACTTTGTCGCCACGGTCAACCGGCCCGACCTGCCCAACTCGCCGCAGGGCCTTGAGTACGTGCTCAGCATCGACGTCAGCGGCAACCTGCTCACGGCCTCGAGCACGATGAGGAAGGTCGACAACGACGGCCTGTTCGGCGACACCATCGGCGAGCAGCAGCTCCAGGTGCATTCGATCGCCTTCGACCAGGTGCTCGACACGCCCGGCGACTACGGCACCAGCAGCATCTCGGGCGGCGCGCCGTCGAGCTACATGTGGGCCTATTACACGCTGACCCTGCCGAACATCGGCGAACGGGCCGTGCTGGCGAAGTACGAGGTCTATGACGACGGCGTCATCGGCCCGCCGAGGATCGACACCAACGCCCCGATCCGTTCGACCTTCCTGCAGATCGGCACGGGCGTCAACGCCCAGCCGCTGCTGAGCATCCGCGGCATCGACTTCAACTCCTTCAACCCCGCCCTCGAGGAATCGGGGATCTTCGCCATCACCAACGAGGGCAACGCCAGCTCGATGCTCTACCTGGCCTTTGACCCCACCGCGGTCAACTCGCTGGTCGTGACCATCAACAACTTCGGGACCGTCTTTGACCCCGACGACCCCGACTTCACGCCGACGGCCGCCGACGCCGCCTTCAACGACCAGCAGATCCGCGGCGAGAGCCCGGGCTCCCTGACCTGGAACCCCGTCCTGGTCAACCCCTACACCGGCCGACAGGGCGTCTTCCTCTTCGCCGACACCGAGACCGACGACCTGATGTTCGTCTCGGAGCTCCAGCGTTTCGGGCAGGCCAACGCGTTCTTCATCTACGTCACCCAGGGCGACCCCAACGGATACATCACCTTCTCCGTCGAGACGCTCGACGAGGCCACGGGCATCCGCACGATCACGCCCTACGACGGCTCCCTGCAGGAGATGCGGGTCATCGGCCTCTCGGCCGGCGACTTTATCACCGTCAACGCCAGCGGTGTCGGCGGGGCCATGCTCGGCGCCGTCACCCTAGACCTCAACCCCGATAACCCCGAGGACGATCTGATCCCGCTGCTCCAGGCCTCGCTCAGCGGCAGCCGGCTTGACGACTTCTACGGCTCCCTCGGCACGCTCCCCGCCGGCCTCGAAACGATCACCCCCGGCCTGGTCGTCGCCCGCAGCCTGCTGAGCTACTACCAGCCGGGCATCTCCATCGCCGACCGGCTGCTTAAGCAGAACATGGACCTCGTCGAGGGCATGTCGGCCAGCGGCGACGGACGGACCCTGGCCCTGATCGATACCGACGCCAAGAGCCTCTTCGGCTTCGCCTACACCACGCCCGGCGATGACCTGGCCTTCTACGACACCGTGACACGGACCCTCACCACGCCCGTGCGCGTCTTCTACAACGTCAACCCGCCGGGCCCTGACACCGTCACCTACCTCCCCCGCGTCCAGGGCCTGGACTACGGCGGCGGCTTCTTCGGTGAGAAGCTCTTCGCCATCTATGACCTTGACACCACCGCCGCGACCGACCTGCGCCTGGGCACCATCGCCGCCACCGGCGAGTTCAGCCCCGTGGCCGGCGGCGGCCAGCTCGATACGTCGATCGTGGCCGTGCAGGCCATGGCCTTCACCCCCGACCAGACCCAGCTCTACATCATCGGCCTGAACGTCCTGGACGAGGCCCGGCTCTACCGCTACGACATCGACCCGGACACCGGCGCGATGTCCAACTTCCAGACCATCGGCCGGCTGGTCGACGCGGCCACGGGCGAGATGCCCACGAACTTCGGCTCGATGGACTTCACCGGCAACACCGTCGGCGGTCTGCCGCAGCTGCTGGCCCACGACCGCCACAACGGACGGCTGGTGGACATCTCCCTGACGCCTGTCGGCGTTCATGTGCTCGTCGGCGCCAACGTCGCGACCGACAAGGGCTCGCTCCGCCCGGCCGTCGGCGCCATCACCTACGACCGACTGAACAACCGCATGTTCGCGGTGGATAACACCTTCGGCCAGATGCCCCTGGCCGATGAGAACTCGACTCGCACGACGGCATTCGTCAACGGCCAGCTCGTGGTCACCCACGAGGCGGTCGACGAGTCGGCCGCCCTGATGGTCCTGACCGGGCTGACCTCGACCTCGGCCCGGCCGCAGGACCTGGGCCGGTTCCTCTTCGGCGGCTCGGTCACCGGCGCCGTCTCGATCAGCGGCTCGATGCAGACCTTCTACGCCGGCTGGATCATCCTCGGCGACGCCGCGGGCCAGAACGACTACTACTCGCCGCAGTTCCCCGGCAACTTCTACGTCGGCGGCGACCTGCTCAACCTCATCACGGCCTACAACGCCGGCGGTCTGCTGGCGGACACCGACAGCACGCGTGACCTCCAACGCGTGATCTACGACACCGGCCTGGACATCGTCGTCAACGGCCGGCTCGGGCAGGTCCGTGCCACGGGCGACTTCCTCGGCTCGGTCCAGGTTCGCAACGCCGTCGCCCCCGGCGAGCTGGACTTCCGCTACACCTCCACCCCCGAGATCGAGGTCCGCACCTGGGCCCTGTCCGAAGAGGTCGCCAATGCCATCGTCGGCGGCGAGTGGCTCGGCGGCAATCAGGTCTGGAACAACCAGATCAGCGAGACGGACTTCCTGCTCAACGACGTCAACCCGCAGTTCCTCGGGGCCCTGCCCCTGACGACCCTCGGCGCCAACACCAACATCGTCCGCGGCAACCTCTCGTGGAACGCCATCGCGTCGCCCGACCTGGCCGACTACTACGCCGTGGCCCTGATGGGCGGGCAGACCCTCTCGCTCCAGCTGGCCACGGGCGAGCTGCAGGTCTACCTCTTCGACCCCGACGGCAACGTCGTGGCCTCGAATTACTCGCGCGTCAGCGACGGCACCCACCAGGTCTTCGCCTACAAGGCCACCCGGCCCGGCGTCTACCGCATCGGCGTGTTCATGCTGGGCGACCTGAATCACACCGGCGCCATCAACGACGACATCAACCCCGTGGCGCTCGTCGACGAGAATTACGAGCTGCGGGTCACCAGCCTGGGCAACCTGGCCTTCGGCGGCCTGAGCGCGGTCCGGCACATCTACAGCATGGACGGCAGCTCGCCGGCGTTCGAGGTCGACCACGGCGACCTCGGCGCCCTCTGGGCAGGCGACGGTCTGCTCCTGCCCGCCGTCAGCACAGGCTCCATCTTCTTTTACGGTGGGGCGGACCCGTTGTTCAGCAACATCCCCGGCATGTCGACGATCCGCGTGCGCAGCGGCGACCTGCGCGCCATCGTCGGATCGTCGATCGGGCTGGACGACGCGATCGAGCCGGGCGCCGAGGGCTTCAATCAGACCGACGATTTCCTCAACGACCCCGAGATCGAGGTCTGGAGCGGCAACATCGGCCTGATCCGCTCGGCCGCGTTCATGGCCATCGACATCGGCACGCTGACCTTCATCGAGGACGCGACCGACCCCTCCACCCGCGCCGTCCTGGCCGCGCTGGACATCCGGCCGATCGGCGGCAACATCCAGTTCATCGACGCCGGCTACAGCATCGAGACCAACGCCATCTTCTGGGGCAACATCCGCGTCAACGGCAGCATCGGCGTCTTCCGCGCCGACAACGTGGGCATGGCCACCTACCCGGCCTCCGTCTCGTCCCTGGTCTCGACGAGCTTCGAGATCAACGCCTCGGGCACCACCGCCGGCGCGGTCCTGGACATGATCGACGTCCGCGGCAACTGGGGCGACTTCCAGGACGGCGGCATCCCCCTGAGCATCGGCGGCGGCGGCAACATCCGCTTCATCAAGGTCGGAGGGTTCGCCTACAACGATCGCTTCTACGGCGCGCCCGGCTCCTCCGAGGCAAGCTACGACATCGACCCCAACGATCCGGACAAGTGGCTCCGCGACCCGGTGCGGATCGTGGACGACGGCGGCGCCGTCTTCTACGTGGCCCCGCTGCGCGACGTGGCCAACCCGGGCTATGACCCCGTGGCCTCGCCCGACATCGAGCCGAGCATGCCCAACTTCGTGATCATCCGCGCCCTGGGCGTGCGGCACTCCGGCGGCGTGGTGGTCACCAGCATCCAGGCCGGCGACGTGGGCGTGGTGCCCGAGATCGGCATCAACAACATCGCGATGCCGATCGTCGGCGGCGTGGCCGTCTGGGGCGTCTCCGGCCGGGCCGCGGAGATCGGCCAGATCTACATCGACCCCACCGCCCGCGGCGGCTCGGGCGTCCCGACCGACAATCCCGGCGGCGCCAACGAGACGCAGTGGACCGTCAACGTCCTGCTCCACGGCTCCGTGGCCCTGGACGTCTACGACATCTCCAGCAACCCCAACGTCGTCTTCAACCGCATCCGCAACGAGAGCGGCTACCGCGGCGAGGACGGCGTGTTCGTCGGCGGCAACTTCTTCAACGGCCTGGTCGAGGGCGTGGGCGAGCTCTACGCCGCGGGCAACATCGGCGTGGCCACCGGCTCGACAGGCGCCGACCTCGGCAGCACGCGCATCCTGGTCCAACAGATCCCCGCCTACCAAGACCAAGACCCCGACACGCTCTACCCCCTGGGGCTGCGGGACACCGGCTGGGTGGTCGTTCGCGCCGACGGCGGCCCCGCGACCGTTGGCCGCATCGCCGCCGGCCGGGCGATGGCCAACCTCCTGATCGCCGGCGACGTCCGCGAGATCATCGCCGACGAGGACCACAGTTTCCGCTCCGACGATGACATCTACGAGGGCATCGCCGGCCCGATCTGGGTCACCAACATCGCCCACACCCACCCCAGCCCCGGCAACTACGTCATCCTCGGCACGCTCGGCACCCTGGACATCGGCGAGGGCATCGCCCCGATCGGCTCGGGCATGGTCGGCGGCGGCGCCGTGGTCGTCGGTGACACGGACCAGGAAGACACGGGCATGGTCGGCCGGATCGACGTGGTCCGCAATCGTGGCCTGGGCTCCGACATCGCCGGCGCCATCGTGACCACCGGTGAGATCGGCCGCATCACCATCGACGACGGGGCACTGATCGGCGCCAGGATCTTTACCCGGCTCAGCATCCATTACATGGCCGCCGAGCCCCTGTCCTACCTTGTGCCGATCTTCGGTGAGGCCGTCGGCAACATCGAGACGGATATCGAACTCGGCTCGCTCCAGATCAACGGTCGCGGCGGCATCATCGGGTCCTACATCGGCGGCACGGACATGGGCCCCATCTCCGTCCGCGGCGGCTTCGGCATCATCCACAGCGTCATCGAGATGGGCACGTGGGGTTCGCTGGCCAGCCTCTACGTCGACGGCTACGGCCTGCGCGATTCCCGCATCATCGGCGGCGAGCGCATCGGCGACATCACCCTCGGCGGCCGCGGCCAGTCCATCGCCGCCTCCCCCCTGATCTTCACCCCCTCGGTCTTCCAGTCCGAATTGGGCGTCAATCCCTTCGGCCAGGCCATCTCCGTCTACTCCGACCTGCACGCCTACCTCGGCACCTCCGCCGCCACGCGCGAGATCGCCGGCGTGACCGACACCGGCGTCATCGAGGACTCGGTCGTCAAGTCGGCCAGGTATCTCGCCAACGTCCGCGCCTACCAGATCCGCACCCGCGGCGGCACCGAGGAGCCCTCGGGCCTGACCTCCTTCCAGATCGCCGTCAGCATCGAGTCGATCCAGACCCTCAGCGACATCGACGGCCTGAGCATCGTCACCGGCGGCATCAAGAAGTTCCAGCCCGCCTCGGACGTCAGCCGGCTGCACCTGACCGTCTCCGGCCCCATCCAGTCGATCGTCATCCGCGGCAGCCTGATGGGCGACTCGGTCATCTCCTCGACCGGACCCGACGGGTTCATCAACCAGATCAAGGTCTCCGGCGACATGTCCGGCTCGATCGAGTCCGCCAGCCGGATCAACAGCATCCAGATCGGCGGCGACCTGGCCGGCGACATCACCATCCACGGCATCGGCCTGACCTCGCGCGCTTACGCCCTGGGCTCGTTGACCCTCGGCGGGTCGCTCCTGGACGGCTCGCTGCGCATCGTCGGCAACGTCAACCAGATCCGCATCGCCGGCGGGATGGGCCTGGCCGGTGAAGAGCTGCGCATCCTCGGCGATCTCAAGTCCCTGACCGTCGGCACCGACCGCTCGATCACCACCGCCTCGATGGACCTGGACCTGATCGTCGACGGCGACCTGAGCACGCTCAACGTCAACGGCCCGATCAACGGCCAGGTCCTGGTCGGCGGCACGCTCGGCTCGCTGATCCTGACCAACCGCACCGGTTCGCCGATCGACCTGATCGCCGCCCCCATCGCCGTCCACGGCGACCTCAAGACCGTCAGGCTCACCGACGGCGCCCTCGCGGCGGACCTGAGCGTCGGCGGCGACCTCAACAGCCTGAGCGTCCGCAACGCCGATGTCTCGGCCAACGTCACCGCCGGCGGCAACATCAACCGCTTCGACCTGAGCGCCGGCTCGATCCTCGCCGACGCCACCGTCACCAGCTCGCTCGGGGACATCAAGAACCTCTCGATCAGCGGCGGCGACCTGCTCGGCCAGGTCCGCGC
>JADZET010000306.1 GCA_020850375.1 Phycisphaeraceae bacterium
CCGAGCAGCCTGGACTGACCCTCGGACTGGTGCAGTACCCCCCCGCCGCGACGGTGACGGTCAACTACACCGGCACGCCCAGCGACCTGCCCGTGTTCGAGGGGCGTGCGGTGGCCTACGTGCCGGTGACGATCGACCCGCAGGCAGCCGTGGGTGAGCACCCGGTCAAGATCGAGGTCCGTTACCAGGCGTGCACGAGCACATCCTGCCTCCCACCGCGCACGGTGACGCTGACAACATCGCTGCAAGTTGTTCCCGTCGGCCAGCCGGCCGAGGAGCAATTCGACGAGATGTTCGCCGGCTTCGACACTTCGACGCGGGGCAAGTCCTCCCAAGAGCCCTCATTGTCGCAACAGGCCGGCCCGAGCTTCGACGTCTTCGGCTGGCGGCTGGACTTGGCCTCCGGGGGTTCCGGGGGTTGGAGTTTCTATCCCCTGCTGCTGCTGCTGGCGGCGCTCGGCGGGATGCTCCTGAACTTCACACCCTGCGTCCTGCCTGTGATCCCCATCAAGATGCTCAGCCTCACCCGTTCGGCTGCGAGCCGGGGGCGGGCGGCGGCCCTGGGCGTGGCGCTCTTCTCGGGCGTCATCCTCTTCTGGCTCGGCCTGGGCGCGGCCATCGCCATCTCCGCCGCCCTGGCGGCCAAGGGATTCACCGGCGGGATCGGCGCGACGAACCAGCTCTTCCAGTACCCCTGGTTCACGATCACCGTCGGCCTGGTCATCGCGGTGATGTCGGTGGCGATGTGCGGGCTGTTCGCCATCCCCCTGCCGCGCTGGATCTTCCGGATCGAGGCTCACCACGACACGATCCCGGGCAGCCTGGGCTTCGGCGTCATGACGGCCATCCTCTCAACGCCCTGCACCGCCCCCCTGATGGGCGCAGCCGCGGCCTGGGCGGCGGGGCAGAGCGCCATCATCACGCTCGCCACCTTCGCGGCCATCGGCCTGGGCATGGGCACTCCATACCTCGTGCTGTCGATCTGGCCGCAACTGGTGGGCTGGCTCCCCAAGGCCGGCCCGGCGAGCGAATTGCTCAAGCAGGTGATGGGCCTGTGCATGCTCGCCGCGGCAGCGTTCTTCATCGGCACGGGTGTCAGCGGCCTGCTCGCCACGCCGATCGCCCCGCCGACCAAGGCCTACTGGTGGTTCGTCTTCGGCCTGACCGCCCTGGCCGGCCTGTGGCTGAGCTATCGCACGCTGCGGATCGCCTCCGGGGGCGGCGGCCGACGCGTCGTGTTCGTGATCCTGGGACTGCTGGCGGCGGGAGGCTCGGTCTATGGCGCGATCCGTGCGACGGAAAAACCGCCGATCGAGTGGGTGTATTACACCCCCGGAAGTTTTGAACACGCCCAACAGGCCGGCAAGACAATCGTCCTGGAGTTCACCGCCGAGTGGTGCCTGAACTGCAAGGTGCTCGAGCACACCACGCTGAACAATCCGAAGGTGATCGCCGCGCTCAAACTTCCGGGGGTCGTGCCGATGAAGGTGGACCTGACGGGCCACAACCCCGACGGCAACGCCAAACTCCAATCCGTTGGTCGCGTGGCCATCCCCGCCCTGGTGATCCTCGCCCCCGACGGCCGGGAAGTCTTCAACGGCGACTTCTACACCCCCGAGCAGGTGCTCGCTGCGTTACGGGCGGCGGCGACAGGGGCAGCCCCATAGGCTGGCGCCCCCAAGGCTCCACTTCCGGGAGTTCCGGGGGTACGATGCCCGCATGGACATCCGAGCCAAACTCGCGTCGATGAACCTCTCGTTGCCGGACGCGCCCAAGCCCGTGGCGGCCTACGTGCCGTCCGTGCGAGTGGGTGATCTGGTGGTGCTCAGCGGCCAGTTGCCGTTCGCCTCGGGCAAGCTGCTGTGCACGGGGCGCGTGCCGAGTCAGGTGAGTGTCGAACAGGCGGTGCTGGCGGCCCGGCAGTGCGCCCTCAACGCCCTGGCCGTGCTCGGGGCGGAGGTCGGCGGAGACTGGGGCCGCGTGGTCCGCATCGTCCGCCTGGGCGTGTTCATCGCCTGCGACAACGACTTCGCCGAGCAGCCGAAGGTGGCCAACGGGGCGAGCGAGCTGATGGTCGCGCTCTTCGGCGACGCCGGCAGGCACGCCCGCGCCGCCGTCGGGACCAACGCCCTGCCGCTGGGCGCCCCGGTCGAGCTCGAACTGATGGCCCAGGTGCGTTAGCCCCCCGGCGATCCGTGAGGCATGCCCCCTCGCCACGGTTCAACGAGTCCCCCCCCACTTGGCGGAAACCCGAGCCGGCAGATAGATTTGCTTGACGACCGGCCGACTTCTAGCGACACTTCTATCCACGGATGAGTGCCGCGTGGAACCCCGCCCTGGCGGCTGGGCCCTGACGTCCGGGACAACCGTCCCCGCGACTGATGGGTAACCCCTCATTCCCAAAGGAGTTTTGACGCATGGCCCTGCGTTCACGAGCCGGCACGCCCGGCATCATGGTGGCTCTGGTGCTCTTTGGGGCGTTGTTCGTCATCACCCTGGTCCTGTCGATCGTCTTTGTCGTCCAGGCCAGCGGCGCTAAGACGCGTCTGGCCGAGGTCCAGCGCAACCTCGCGCAGCTCGCCTCCCGCGAGGACATGGACAGCCCGATCGTCGCCGCCCTCCAGGCCGAACGCGGCGGCACGGTCGTGGGCAAACTGCTCGAGCAGCAGTCCTGGGCCATGGGCAAGATCACCGGCCAGCCCGACGCCAACTATGAGGTGACCGTCGCCGCCCTGGAGAAGGCCGGCGTGCAGGAGAACGAATCACTCTTGCCTCTGCTCGCCATCGCCCAGGAGCGCGTGCAGGCCGCCGAGGCCCAGGCCAAGTCGCTCCAGGACCAGATCATCCTCCTGGCCCAGAGCGTCGAGCAGCACCAGGCGGCCCGGCAGCAGGCCGCCGCCACCTTCGAGCAGGGCGCCCAGACGATCGAGGGCAACTACCAGCAGCAGGTCGCCACCTTCGACCAGTTCCGCCAGCAGGTCGGCGACCAGCAGGTCAACCTCGCGACGATGATCGACCAGGTCCAGCGTCAGAGCCAGGCCTCGAACCTCGAGCTCCGCCAGCGCAACGATCAGCTCGCGGCCGAGAGCGCCGCCCTGCGCCAGCGGGTGCAGGACCTCACCCCCGCGCGCTCGAGCGAAGGCCAGGCCATCGATCCCTCCCTGCTGCCCGACGGCAAGATCGTGACCATCGACCCCCGCGGGCACTGGGTCTACATCGACATCGGCCGGCGGCAGCACGTGGTCATCGGCATGACCTTCGAGGTCTTCGAGAACATCGCCAGCGTCGACGACGCCGGCCTGCTCCGCGGCAAAGCCACCCTCCAGGTCGTCAACATCCTCGAGGACTCCTCGCAGTGCCTGGTCGTGCGGACCACCTCGGGCAAGGCCCTGCGCGAGGGCGACATCATCGCCAACCTCGTCTACAGCCCGCAGGCCAAGTTCAACTTCCACGTCTACGGCCAGTTCGACATCAACAACACCGGCGAGCCCTCCGACGAGGACCGCCAGCGCGTCGAGCGGATGATCACCCAGTGGGGTGGGAACATCCAGAACGAGCTGACCTACGACACCGACTTCCTGGTCCTGGGTAAGCAGCCGCCGGCCCCGATCCCGCTGACGGACATCATCGACCCGGTGATCATCGCCGAGGAGACGCGCAAGCGTCAGGTCTATGACCGCTACGCCGAGCTGGTCAACCGGGCCCGGAGCCTGTCGATCCCGGTGCTGAACCAGAACCGGTTCCTGACGCTCGTCGGCTACTTCGAGCGATAAGGACCACCCCCCGCCGAGGTTGCAGGGGCGGCGTATCATGGGGTTTAGAGCGTTTTTTCTTGACCTTCCCGGGGCACGGAGCGAAGATTCCTCAGACCGGGGATTGCAGCAAGGAGCGTGGGCGTCCATGGGCGAGCCTGAAACCGAATTGCGTCTGAAGGACCGCAAGATCCTGGTCGTCGACGACGACCCGGAGGTGCTGGCGGCGATCGATCAGGCCCTGCAGTCCGAGGGCGGGTTGACGCAGACCTGCATGGACGGCAACACCGCCGTGCGCATCTGCATGGAGGACCCGCCGGAGCTGGTCGTGCTCGACGTGATGCTGCCCAAGCGCAGCGGGTTCCTGGTGCTCGAGAAGATCCGCCAGATGACCCAGCCGCCCCGCGTGATCATGGTCACGGCCAACGAGGGCCGGCGGCATCAGCAGTTCGCCGAGGCCCTGGGCGTCGACGGCTACCTGCTCAAGCCCGTCCGGCTCGAGCGACTGATCACCATGGCCCGCGACCTGCTCAACCCCGCGCCTCGCAAGGCCTAACCCCCACCCCCTGGAACGGCGAGGCGGCCCCTGACCCGCACGAGCCGGCCCGGGCAAAACGCATCAGCCACGGGAGCACGGATGGCTGCCAGGAGCGCAACAAGCCCGGGGCGTCGGCGGCCGGTCGTGGGCCCGTCGGTGCTGATGGCGCTGCTGGCCGGGTGGCTCTCGCTCGGAGTGTTTGCCCGCCAGGCGACAATCACCACCGCCGACGGCCGCGTCCTCGAGGGCGAGGTCGTGGCCCAGGACGACCAGCAGGTCACCCTCCGCATCACCGGCCTGGACACCTCCATCGCCCGCTCGGACATCAGCCAGATCACCTACATCGCCTCGCTCGAGGAGCAGTACCAGCAGCGCCGCGGCGAGCTGGCCGACGACGACCTGGCCGGCCGCTACCGACTGGCGCTGTGGCTGTTCGACAACAAGCTCTACGACCAGTCCGAGCAGGAGCTGGACAAGCTCAAGGAACGGCTGACCGCCGAGGACCAGCCCGACGCGGACCTGCTGCGTCGGATCGACATCCTCGGCGCCGCGCTCGAGAAGCGCCTCAAGCTCCTGCGGCAGGCCGAGGAGGCCGCCCAGCAGGAGCGGGCGATGCTCGACACGCCGGCCGCGAACCCGGACGCCGCCGCGGGCGATCAGCGGCTCACGCCCGCGCAGATCAACCGCATCCGCCTCCACGAGGTGGACCTGGCCGAGCGCCCGCGCGTCCGCGTGCCGCGCGACGTGATCGACGACCTTCTGGTGCGCTACGCCGACCGGGACATCGTCCCCAAGGGCCGCGAGGACCAGGCCAAGCTCCTGGCCAGCCCGGGCTGGATGCAGCTGGACCTGATCTTCCGCCTGCGGGCCCGCGAGTATTACGACCGCGTCGAGATCGTCGACGACCCCCCGCCGCTGCGGACCTTCCGCACCGACATCCACCAGCGGTACGTCCTGAACTACTGCGGCTCGAACAACTGCCACGGGGGGACCGAGCCCGTCGGCGGCCTGCACGTGCTGCGCGTCTACCCCAACCGGGTCGACACGGTCTACACCAACTTCTTCCGCCTCCAGTCGCTGCACGCCGACGAGTGGGAAATGCTCGACCGGGCCAAGCCCGAGCGATCGGTCCTCCTGCAACTCGGGCTGCCGCGGGTCAAGGCGCTCTTCCCCCACCCGGACGTCAAGGGCTGGCGGCCGCTGTTCGCCTCCGAGCACGACCCGCTCTACCAACTGATGCTGACCTGGCTGCGCAGCGGCCTGGTCCACCCCACCCCCGACTACCAGATCCCCCCCGCCGTCGCCGGGCCGCGGACGCAGCCCTCAGCCACCGAGCCCGCCGGCCCGTGACGCACCGCCCACCCGCTTTCCCGCGACGGCGGCTTGAGCTATGTTAACCCGACCCACTGACCCGTTTTCCATGCCCGTGAAGATGAGGAACCGCACGATGCGCAGGCTGATCGTTGTCTTGATCGCGTCGGTTGTCTGGTCCGCCCTGTCGGCCGGCTGCGGCCGATCCGACGCCGCGGAACAGGCCCGTGTCCACGAGGCCGTGGCCCAGGCCACCGCCCTGCTTGATCGCGGCCTCGAGGGCTTCGTCTGGCCCGGGCACGAGGGCGCCGACGACCAGACCCTCGCCGCGTACCAGGCCCAGCAGTACCAGAAGGCCATCAGCCTCCTCGATCCCGTGGCCAACCAGGGCAGCCCCGTCCAGCGAGCGACCGTCAACGGCCTGCTGGCGGACCTCTACGCCGTGACCGCCGGCCGCACCAGCGCCCAGGCCAGCCTCGTCTGGGCGGGCCTGTCCACGCGGGCCGGGGCGCTGGCGACCTACCTCGACGCCCTGCTCCAGGCCCACACCCAGGCCGGCCAGTTCAGCCAGGATGAATCCGCCCTTCAGTCGAGCCTGCTGACGATCAGCCGGCAGGTCCGCGACGAACTCGAGGGCATCAAGGCCAAGGCCGCCGAGTTCCAGGCCAAGGTCGACCAGAACCTCCAGCAGGCCCGGAAGCTCGCCGCCGAGCGCGACGCCCACGCCGCCGAGGCCCAGAAGCTCAGCCAAGAGGCCTTCGTCGACTCGACCCAGCAGCACTTCGACACCGAGGCCAAGGCCATCGAGGCCCAGCGCGCCGCCGACGCCGCCGCCAACCAGATCGAACGCCTCGAGGCCCAGCGGGCCGTGCTCGACTCCGAGCTGAACATCCTCAAGTCCCAGATCGCCAGCCTCACCAAGCTCGCCGACGCCGTCGACGCCGAGCGGACCGACTCCGCCCAGCGCGATCAGCAGTCCGCGGCCAAGAAGGACCAGGCCCTCGACCAGCAGAGCGCCGCCCTCAAAGAGCTTGCGGACCAGTTCCATCAGGTGACGGCCGACTTTGACGCCAACGTCGCCTCCCTGCTGGACCAGGCCGACGAACAGGCCGACCGGGCGGTGAGCCTGGCCACGGCCGCGACGCGCGGCGGCGTCAACGGCGCCGGCCGCGAGCAGGCCGAGCTGGCGCTGCTCTCAGCCCGTCTGGCCCAGGCCCGGGCGACGGCCCAGCACGTGATGGTCCTGGGCAACTTCGGCCGGATGCTCCGCCTCATCGCCCAGAACGCCAAGACCCTCGCGGCCGAGCAGGGCCAGTTCCTCGTCGAGACCGCCGACCGCTTCACCGCCCGGCAGTCCGAGCTGATCATCAAGGCCGAGGCGGACCTGACCGACGCCGTCACCCTGGCCAAGGAACTCGCCCAGGACCCCACGTCGCAGACCGGCAAGATGGCCATGAGCCAGCACGCCCTGCTGGCCGAGTGCGCCGACCGCATCGCCAAGGCCGCTCTGGCCGAACCATCGCAGACGCTCAAGGACCTCGCCGCCCCGCCGGCCGCGCCCGCTCCGGAAGCCGAAACCCCCGCCGCGGAAGAAACCCCCGTGGAGGAAGCTCCCACCGAGCAAGCTCCCGCCACACCGGAGGGCACCGAGCCCGCGCCGGCCGAGGGCGAGTCAGCCGCGCCGGCTGAGCCCGCACCGCAAGAGGCCCCGGCAGAAGAAGCTCCTCAGGGCTGAATCAAGAAATCACCACAATCGCCCAACTGAACCCGCTCAGGACGAGCGGGTTCTTGATTATTCCTCGTTCTCTTGCTCTTCCTCGACCAGCGCCGCACCAGCGAGCGTGTCGCCCGACGTCAGGTTAATCACCCGCACACCCTGGGCGGCCCGGCCCGTCTGGCGGACGGTGCCGGCGTTGATCCGCATGATCATCCCGCCGGTCGTGATCAGCACCAGCCCGTGCTCGGGCCTGACCGCGTGCAACGCCACGACGGTCCCGTTGCGGTCGGACGTGTTGATGTCCCGCCGTCCCTTGCCCCCGCGCGACTGCGGGCGGGCGGGCCCTTCCTCGGGCTGCACCAGATACTCCGGCAGCGGCGTCCGCTTGCCGTAGCCGTTGGCCGTCACGGTCAAGAGATCCCGCTGGTCGTCGGCCTCGACACGCACCAGGCCGACCACGCAGTCATCCTCAGCCAGATCAATGCCCTTGACGCCGCTGGCGGCGCGCCCCATCGCCCGCGCGTCATCCTCGTGGAAGCGGATCGACATGCCCTGCCTCGTGCCGAGAAGGAGGTGATCCCCCCCGCTGGTCCACGCCACGCCGATCAGCGCGTCGCCCTCGCGCAGGCTGATGGCGATGATGCCGGCCCGGTTGACGTTGCGATAGTCCTTGAGCGCCGTGCGCTTGATCAATCCCTGGGCCGTGGCGAAGCAGAGGAACAGCTCCTGCCGCTCGAAATCCTCGATGGGCATGAAGGTGCAGACCCGTTCCTCCGGCCGCAGGTCCAGCAGGTTCACGATCGCCCGCCCCCGGCTCGTCCGCGCGGCCTCGGGGATCTCGTAGACCTTCATCCTGAACACCCGGCCCGTGTTGGTAAAGCACAAGAGGTCATCGTGCGTCGACGCCACGAAGACGTGCTCGGTGAAGTCGCCGTCCTTGACGTCGGCCGCGATCACCCCCTTGCCCGCCCGGCCCTGTGTGCGGTACTCCTCGACGGGCAGGCGCTTGACGTACCCTTGGTGGGTGATGGTCACCACCACCTGCTCGACGGGCGTCAGGTCCGCGAGGTTCAGGTCCTCCGCCTCCTCGCTGAACTGCGTGCGGCGGGGGTCGGCGTACTTGGCCTTGAGCTCGCGCGTCTCGTCCTTGATGATCTCAAACAC
>JADZET010000307.1 GCA_020850375.1 Phycisphaeraceae bacterium
GTCTGTTCGTGGACGCCACCCCGGAAGTGATCCGCAAGACGGCCGACGCGGTGGGGCTGCGGACGGTGCAACTGCACGGCCGGGAGGACGTCGCCTTGGCGCGATCGCTCGCCCCGCTGCGCGTGCTTAAAGCGATGCCGTTCGGCGAGGATCTGCCGGCCCGGATGGCGGCGTGGCGCGATTGCCCGAACCTTGTGGCGTTGCTCATCGACGCCCCCCTGCCGTTGGATGGCCAGCCCGGAGATCTTCCGGGGGGCACGGGCAGGGCGGTGGATTGGACGCACATGCGGAAGCTGCTCGACACCCTGCCCGCTGAGCGGCGGCCGCGGATCGTCCTCGCCGGTGGGCTGAATCCATCCAACGTGGCCGAGGCAATCCGCACGGTCAGGCCCTTCGGCGTGGACGTCTCGAGCGGCGTGGAATCCAGGCGCGGCCAGAAAGACGCCTCATTGATCCGGGCCTTCGTCGCGGCGGCCCGGGAGGCGGAGGCGGCGCTGTCGGCCGGTTGATCCGTGGGCCGGGGCGTCTACACTGTTGCCCATGAAACGTGTTCTTTCAGGCATTCAACCGTCGGGTCAACTCCACCTGGCCAACTACGCGGGGGCCATCTGGCAGTTCGTGCAGATGCAGAAGGACCACGAGATGTACATCTTCGTGGCCTCCTACCATGCGCTGACCTCCGTGCGCGATCCCGAGGAACTGCGGACGAACATCCGTCAGGTCGTCATCGACTACCTGGCCTTCGGCCTCGACCCGGCCAAAACAAAACTCTACCTCCAGCATGACGTGCCCCAGGTCACCGAGCTGTCGTGGCTGCTGGCGTGCGTGTGCCCCAAGCACATGATGGATAAAGCGACGAGCTTCAAGGACAAGGTGGCCAAGGGTCTGTCCGCCTCGATCGGGCTCTATACCTATCCCGTGCTGCAAGCGGCGGACATCCTGAGCGTCGACCCGGACCTCGTGCCCGTGGGCGAGGACCAGCGTCAGCACGTCGAGATCACCCGCGACCTGGCCGAGAAGTTCAACGCCGCCTACGGCCCGGTGTTCAAGGTCCCCGAGGTCAAGATCCGCGAGGGCGCCGGCGTCGTTCCCGGGATCGACGGGCAGAAGATGTCCAAGAGCTACGGCAACACCATCGACCCCTTCCTCGAGGAAAAGGCCCTGCGGAAGGTTGTGATGAAGATCACCACCGACTCCAAGGGCGTCGAGGAGGCCAAGGACCCTGAGACGTGCACGGTGTTCCAGATCTTCCGCGGCCTGGCGGGCGTGAACGATCCGCGGACTGCAGAGCTGGCGGAGCGTTATCGCAGGGGCGGGATGGGGTATGGCGTGGCCAAGCAGGCGCTGCTCGATTTGATCCTGGACCACTTCGGCCCGGCCCGCAAGCGTCGGGTGGAGTTGATGAACGATCCGGGGTACGTGGAGCAGGTGCTGCGTCAGGGCGCCGCGGCGGCGAACGCCAAGGCGAGCGACGTCACGGCCCGGGCCCGCAAGGCTGTTGGACTGTAGGGCACGCATCCTGCGTGCCATGGGAATTCAGAAGAACACGTTTCAGGCACGCAGGATGCGTGCCCTACGTCAGAACTGGACCGGCAGGCCCTCGGCCTTCCACTTCTCCATCAAGAGACGGGCCTCGTTGATCAAGAGGTTCAGCCGCTCGGCCGCGTCGTTGAGGTTGTCGTAGAGGGCGGGGTCGGCCAGCATCTTGCCCAGGGTGCCCTGGCCGGCCGAGGCTTTCTCCACGGTGCCGCTGATCGTGGCCAGGGTCTTGTTGAGCTCGTCCGAGACGCTGACAAGCCGACCGGTGAGCTGGTTGATGGAGGTCGAGAGCTGCTCGGCGGTCTTGCGGGTCTCGACGAGGGTGGACTTGAAATCACTGTGGAGCTCGGTGTCGTTGAGCCAGGCGTCAAGGCCCTGCAGGACGCCTGAGAGCTCCTTGAGCCGCGTGTCGGCCCGGGCGATGAGGGTGGCGACGTTGCCGGGCGCCGTGCCGGCGTCGACCTGCTCGGCCGAGCGGGGCTCGACCAGGGCGTTGATGTTCTTGCCGACCTCGGCCCACTGGACACTGAGGGTTTCGAGGCTGGCGGCGACGCGTTTGAGCTGGCCGAGCGGTTCGGCCAGGCTGGCCTCGAGCTGAGACATCATGGCCTCGACGCCCGAGCCGGCGACGCGGGTGCTCAGCACGGCCGTGCCGTCGGTCGGCAGATAGTCCATGGCCTGCTCCGCGGTGAGCGAGCCGACGTCGAGCACGAGGACGGCGCTGCCGCCTAGCAGTGAGGGCGACTGGGCCTGGACGACGGCCTGCTTGGGGATCTTCACGCCGTTGTTGATGCGGAGATAGGCCACGACGCCGTCGGTCGGCGGGTCGCGCAGGTCGACGGAGCGGACCTCGCCGACGCCGATGCCGTTGATCCTTACCCGGCTGCCCTTGACCAGGCCGCCGGCGGCGTTGATCTCCAGACGCACCGAGTATCCCGGCTGGAGCATCGCGGCCCCGTAGCCGAAGAGCATGAGCATGCACCCCAGGCCCGCCAGCGAGATCAGGACGGTGATGCCGACGGCGATGTTGCGACCGCGTTCTGTCATGGTCAGCCTCGTGAGATGGCGTCCGCGGGGGCGCTGCCGGAGGAATAGCTTCCGGGGGCCTGAATGGCTCGTAGTTCCTGCTCGTCGGCCCGGCCCTGGATGAAGCGTTGCACCAGTTCGTTGTCGATCGAGCGGAAGCTCTCGGGATCGCCGTCGGCCACGACCTTGCCATCGTAGAGCATGACCATGCGGTCGGCAATCTTCGTGGCGCTGGCGATGTCGTGGGTGACGACGATGCTGGTGATGCCCAGGCGGCGGTTGAGCTGGATGATCAGCTCGTTGATCAGGTCAGCCCGGATGGGATCGAGGCCGGTGGTCGGTTCGTCGTAGAGCACGACCTGCGGCTCGAGCACGATGGCCCGGGCCAGGGCGACGCGCTTGCGCTGCCCGCCCGAGAGCGAGGCGGGCATCTTGTCCTCGATGCCCTCAAGGCCCACCATGCTCAGCACGCGAGTGCAGCGGCGGTCGATCTCTTCCTCGGGGATGTCGCGGTGCTCGACGAGGGGGAACTTGATGTTCGTGCCGACGGACATCGAATCGAACAGGGCGCTCATCTGGAACAGGAAGCCGATCTTGCGGCGAACCTCAACCAGGCCGGACTCGTCCATCTTGTCGACGCGATGATTCTCGAACCAGACCTCGCCGCGGTCGGGGCGGATCAGGCCGACGATGTGCTTGAGCAGGACGGACTTGCCCGTGCCGCTGGGGCCGAGGATGACGGTGACCTTGCCGCGGGCGAAGCTCAGGTCCA
>JADZET010000308.1 GCA_020850375.1 Phycisphaeraceae bacterium
CATGCTCAGCGAGCTCAAGGTCATCTTCGGCCGGGACGTCGACCTGATCGAGAAGGAGGCCGTGACCAACCCGTTCCGACGCAAGCACATCATGGACAACCACGAGGTGGTCTATGCGAGCTGAGGAACGCGACGCCGCCATGCTCCTGGACATGCTCGAGGCCGCCGAGGCCGCGGTGAGTTTCGCCCGTGGCAAACGGTGCGAGGACTCTCGCCAGGAACCCATGCTGCGCTCCGCCATCGAACGGCAGATCGAGATCATCGGCGAGGCCGCCCGCTACGTCTCGCCCTCGTTCAAGGCCCGCCACCCCGAGATCCCCTGGCAGGGCATGGTCACGCAGCGGCACCTGCTGGCCCACCAGTACGATACCATCCGACCCGACCGAATCTGGCACATCCTCCAGACCCACGCCCCTACGCTCATCCGCCAGCTCAGGCCCCTCGTCCCCGCTCACCCCGTTCTTGCTTGATCCCCAACACCCAGCGATCCACCCATGACCGCAACCTATACCGCCAAAGACATCACGGTTCTCGAGGGCCTCGAGCCCGTGCGCAAGCGCCCCGGCATGTACATCGGGGGCGTCGGCACGGCCGGCCTGCACCACCTGGTCTGGGAGATCCTCGACAATTCCATCGACGAGGCCATGAACGGCCACGCCGACCTGATCACCCTGACCCTCCACGAGGGCGGCACCAGCGTCACCGTCGAGGACAACGGCCGCGGCATCCCCGTCGACATGCACCCCACGCACAAGAAGCCCGCCCTGGAGATCATCCTCTGCACCCTGCACTCGGGTGGGAAATTCGAGCAGGGCAACTACAAGACCTCCGGCGGCCTGCACGGCGTGGGCGCCAGCGTCGTCAACGCCCTGTCCAAAGACCTGGTCGCCACCATCAAGCGCGACGGCTTCGAGTGGCGCATGGCCTTCAAGGCCGGCAAGCCCCAGGGCGCAATCAAGAAGGTCGGCCCCGCGCGCGGCTCGGGCAGCACCATCTTCTTCCACCCCGACCCGACCATCTTCCCCAAGATCGAGTTCGATCCCGCCCTCATCCGCACGCGCCTCGAAATTGCCAGCTTCATCCACAAGAACCTCCGCGTCGTCTTCGATGACCGCGTCACCAAGGAAAAGCTCGTCTTCCAGAACCAGAACGGCCTGGAGGACTACCTCAAAAAGATCCTGGCTGAACGCTCCGCCAAGCTCGTGCACGAGCAGCCCTTCGTGCTGGAAAAGGACAACGGCTGCAAGGCCCAGGTCGTGCTCCAGTGGACGGAATCGACCGACGAGCACCTGCGCAGCTACGTCAACGGCATCCCCACCGGCTCGGGCGGCACGCACGACGCCGGCCTGCGCTCCGGCGTCGTCAAGGCCGTCCGCAACTACATCGAGACCCACGAGCTGACCCCGCGCGGCGTGACCCTCTCGGCCGAGGACATCCGCGAGGGCCTGACCGGTGTGCTGAGCCTCTTCATCGCCGACCCGCAGTTCCAGGGCCAGACCAAGGACCGCCTGAACAACCCCGAGCTCACCGCCGTCGTCGACGGCTACGTCCGCCCCGCCCTCGAGCACTGGCTCAACCACAACCGCACGCTCGCCGAGGCCATCGTCGCCCGCATCATCCTCGCCGCCCGCGCCCGCGAGGCCTCCCGCGCCGCCTCGGCCGAGGTCGCCCGCAAGACCGCCACCACCGGCCGGATGAACCTCCCCGGCAAGCTCAGCGACTGCTCCACCAGCGGGGCCCCCGGAAGTGAGCTCTTCATCGTCGAGGGCGACTCCGCCGGCGGCTCCGCCAAGCAGGGCCGCGACCGCAAATTCCAGGCCATCCTGCCCCTGCGCGGCAAGGTCCTCAACACCGAGGGACTCTCCCTGACCAAGCTGCTCGAGAACAAGGAGATCACCGACATCGCCACCGCCCTGGGCTGCGGCCTGGGCAAGAACCTCCAGCTCGACAAGCTCCGCTACGAGAAGGTCATCCTCCTGGCCGACGCCGACTCCGACGGTCACCACATCACCACGCTCCTGCTGACCTTCTTCTACCGCCACATGCCGGACCTGATCCGCGACGGCCACGTCTTCCTCGCCCAGCCGCCGCTCTACCGCATCGACCTGGGCAAGCAGACCTTCTGGGCCCTGGACGACCCCGACCGCGACCGCATCCTCAAGCAGAACGCCGGCCGGGCCAAGCCCGAGATCACACGCTTCAAGGGCCTCGGCGAGATGATGCCCAAGGTGCTCTGGGAGACGACGCTCAACCCCAAGACCCGCCGGCTGCTCCGCGTCGAGGTCACACCGGACGACGCCCTGGCCACCGACAAGGTGATCTCCGAGCTGATGGGCAAGGACCCCTCGGCCCGCTTCCGCTTCATCATGGACCGCGCGGAAGAGGCGAACGAGCTGGACGTGTGATCGCGATTGTCGCAGACGCCGAGACGCCGCCTCATCCCGTCTTGCGGACGCGTTCCTGCTGCTGATGCTTCTCGATGAGCTGGTAGTAGCCGGTGAAGTCCAGCCCCATGAAGACCTCGGTCAGGTCGGGGTCGAACTGCGTGGCCGAGCAGCGGTGGATCTCGCGCAGGACCTGATCGTGCGTCATCGAGGGGCGATAGGAGCGGTTCGAGCTCATCGCGTCGAAGGAGTCGGCCAGGGCGATGATCCGGCCCAGCAGGGGGATGTGCTGGCCCTTGAGCCCGCGCGGATAGCCTCGGCCGTCCCACCGCTCGTGGTGGTAGAGCACCCCCGGGATCAGGTCCTTCATCTGGGGAATGTCCTGGATGATCCGGGCGCCGATCTCCGGGTGGAGCTGGATCAGGCGGAATTCCTCGTCGCTGAGCGTGCCGGGCTTGCACAGCACGTTCTCGGGCACGCCGATCTTGCCCACGTCGTGGACCAGGGCGGCGAGGTGGGATCGCTCGGACGTGTTCTCGTCCAGCCCGGCGGCGCGGGCCAGCGCGCGGGTGATGAAGGCCACGCGCTCGGAGTGGCCGTGCGTGTAACTGTCCTTGGC
>JADZET010000309.1 GCA_020850375.1 Phycisphaeraceae bacterium
ACGAGCACCTCGACGCCTCCGTCGCCGTCAAGGGCATCGACGCGCTCTGCGCCGAGCTCCAGCAGCGCGGCGCCCAGATCATCAAACCCCTCGAGAACCGTCCCTGGGGCACGCGCGACTTCTACGTGTCCGACCCCGACGGCTACATCATCTGCTTCGGCGAATAACCCATGCCGAAAGAGCGTTATATGAGTCACAAAATCTTTCTGCCCCGGCTCGGCCTGTTGCTGTGCCTGATCACGGGCGGCTGCATCGGACAAGGACGGACCATGAACACCCCCGACCAGCCGTGGCCGCTCTCCACGCCCGAGCAAGAGGGCATCGACCCCGAACCCATCGCTGAAATGATCCGCATGATCCGAGACCAGCGCTACTCGAACATCCATAGCTTCCTGATGGCCCGCCACGGCAGGCTCGTGTGCGAAGAGTATTTCCCCGGCCAGGACGGGCGGAACGGCCTCGTGACGTTTGACCGCGATCGCCCGCATCAACTGCGATCAGTGACCAAGAGCATCACCTCTGCGCTCGTCGGCCTCGCGATCGACCAAGGATTCATCGCCTCCGTCGATACCCCGATCCACACCTTTTTTCCCGAGCACGCCCCGCTCTTCGCCGACGCCAAGCGCCGGATCACCATCGAGCACCTGCTGACCATGACCGCCGGGCTTGCATGGGACCAGTCCGGGGCTCACCAGTCCGAGCCCGGCTCGGCCAACGACGAGGCCCGGATGGAGAACAGCCCCGACTTCGTCGAGTACGTCCTGTCCCGCCCGATGGCGGACGAGCCCGGCACGCGCTTCAACTACAACAGCGGCTGCGCCATTCTCCTCGCCGCCATCCTCAAGAAAGCCACGGGCGTCCACGCCGACCAGTTCGCCCAGGAGCACCTCTTCGGCCCCCTGGGCGTCCGTGACGCCGGCTGGTGGCGGACCAAGACCGACCTCCCACAGACGCACGCCGGCCTGCTGCTGCGGCCGTACGACGCGGCCAAACTCGGCCAGCTCTATCTCGACCACGGCCGATGGGCGAACCAGCAACGGATCTCCCCCGGCTGGATCGAGCAGTCGACCCAGCCACACCACGGCAATGCCCGCTATGGCTACCTCTGGTGGCTTGACACCCTCCGTGCCCCCAGGGGAGCTGTGAAGCTCTACGCCGCCGAGGGCAACGGCGGGCAGTTCATCTTCGTTGTCCCCGACCTCGACCTCGTGGTCGTCTTCACCGGCGGCAACTACGGCTCACCCGCCGCGAATCAGGCCTATCCCATGTTGATCAAGCACATCCTCCCCGCCATCAGATAGCGAGGACCAATCCCGTCATGCCCAAGGCAACCGCCCAATCTCTTTCGCCGTCCTCCGATCTGCTCGACCACGCCATCCTCGACTTCGCTCGCGGGTTCGCCCTCATCCGCAGCCGCGCCCACCCCTACCTCGCCGAGCGCGTCGGCCCTCTCTGGCGCATGCACGACGCCCCCCGCAAGCGCAACGACTACCGCCGGGAGGAGTGGATCGCCCACAACATCCCCCCGCAAGAGGTTGACCGCATCATCCGCACACACACTCGCCACCGTTTCGCCGTCTGCGCCGTCTGTCCCACCGGCGAGTCCGACGAGCCGCTCCGCGCCGGCTACAAAACCATGGGTTACCACCTCGGCACCACCGAGGGCATGATGGTCCACGACCTCCGACGCATCCCCCATCCCCGTTGCCCCGCGACGATCCGCCGCGTCACGCCCGCCCTGGCCGAGCCCTACGCCCGAGCCATCAAGACCCGCCCGCTCACCCCCGAGCAGTTGCGCCCCGACGCCCCCATGCGCCGCTACGTCGCCATGATCGGCCACGCCATCGTCGGCAGCGTCAGCAGCGTCGACCTCAGCGGCACAGCCTGGTGCTCCTCGCTCGTCGTCAAGCACGCCCACCGCCGCCGCGGCATCGGCCGGGCGCTCGTCTGCCGCATGCTCCGCGACGACCGCGCCGCCGGCGCCAAGCTCGCCACCCTCGTCGCCAGCCACACCGGCGCCCTGCTCTACACCGCCGTCGGCTACCACCGCGCCGGCACGCTCCTGTTCTTCACGCCCAAGCGATCCAAGCCATAACCCTCACGCGATCTCCCGCCCGCGTGATGCGCCAGCCATCTTGAAGGATCGTTCCCCCGCCGCCGCTACCGCCGCACCGCCACCAGCACACCCTGCCGGTTGACGAAGCACCCCGTCTCGAAGTCCGCGTCACCCGCCATCAGCCGGTTGAACCGGTCCGCGTTGGCCTGCCACCGCTTGGCCTCGCCGTCCAACGTCTCGGACGCCTGCGTGACCCACCACGAGCCCGTGCTGAGCATGTTGTCTGCCGTCAGCACCCCGCCGCGGCGCAGCGCCGGCTTGAGGATCCGCGCATACTCCGGATACTCCCCCTTGTCCGCGTCGAGAAAGATCATGTCCACGCTGTCCGGCCCGAGCTTCTCGACCAGCTCCGGCAGCCGCTCAAGCCCCGGCCCGACGACGATCTCCACCCGATCCGCCAGCCCCGCCGCCTCGAACTGGCTCATGGCGAACTCCGCGTGCTTGGGCTCACGCTCGACCGTGATCAGCCGCCCCTGCGCCGGCAGCGCCCGCGCCATCCAGATCCCCGAGTACCCGCCGAGCGTCCCGACCTCGACGATCCGTCCCGTCGAGTTCGGCGACCGCGTGGCCAGCCGCGCCAGCAGTGACAGCAGCCTCCCCACGTCCGCCGAGATCGCGATCGCCGGCAGCCCCGCCCGCGCCGCCGCCGCCGGCTGCTCACGCAGCGTCCGCGCCACCGCCTCCTCCGCCGGCGTGCCGAAAACATCACAGAGGTACGAACTCGTCCCCTCCCATTGTTCTTTGGTCATGCTCATGCCGGGAGTATACACGCATCCATCCCCAGCGATTCCCGCATTTCACCGCAAAAACAGCCGCTCTGTTACGAGACGTCTGCCCGCCCCTGAACTCCCTGTTATTCTTTGACGTTGAGCCTACGGAGCACGAACATGCCGCAAGAGCACTATTTCCCCACCATCAGGCAGCTGGCCGAGTACGAGGTTTGGTGCAACGCCGCCGTGATCACGACAGCCCGCGGCATCGACGAAAAGCAGCTCTTCCAGCCCTTCCCCTTCGGCCTCGGCACCATCCACAAGACGCTCTTCCACACCGTCAACGTCTTCCGCACCTGGAGTGTTTGCGTCGGCCCCGATGTGAACAAGCCCCAACCGCTCAGATACAACCCCCGCCTCTCCCTCGACGACCTCGCCGCCCTGAACACCGAACTCTCCGCCGCATTCACCGCAGCGATCGACGCCTCCCACGCCGCCGATCTTTTGCACCTCGACCGCCGCCTGGTCCAGGTCTTCCACCTCGTCACGCACGGTGCCCATCACCGCACGCAGTTCATCACCATGCTCCGCCTGCTCGGCATGGACCCGCCCTACGAGCCCGGCGACTTCGCCGGTTGGAGTCGCGGCCGATAGATGTCGACGAGCAACCGCTGTCACACGGTCCCTGCTCGTGCGACCCGATGCACCGCCGACCACCTGGCACTCCGCTTGTCCCGGGAGGGTCAATCGTGCGTGACGATCATGAGCTGACGGCCTTCCGGATCGGCGATCAAGGCGCTGCGCCCAAACGCCTCATCCTGTATCCCTCGGACGACCTTCCCGCCGTTTGCCTTGACGCGCTCGATCGCGCCCTCGAGGTCATCGACGACCACGTCCAGCTCATAGCGGTCGACGTCCCGCGGGTGGTCCGGGAGTTGGCGATGTAGTGCGATCTCGCTGCCGCCGACGGCAAACGAGCACCAGTTGGGACCACCCTGTCGGGGCTTGGTTTCCAGCAGCGCCGCGTAGAACCGCTGCATGTGCTCAAACTCAGCGCTGAACGAGTAGACCAGCAGGCCCTTGTTCATTCCCTGGCTCCTCTGTTCCGGTCGAGGTATTGCTTGAAGATTCGCTCGACCAGCGAGCTCAGTGAATCGCCGTGGTCGATCGCGTGATGTTTCAGCCTCCGGATCAGTTCCGGGGATAAATAGACGTTGAACTGCCGCTTCTCCGTCGGTTTGCGGCTTTTATTGTCCTGCTGCATGATAGCATCATAGCATGCTAGCATTTAGAGTCAAGCGCTGCCCCGGCCCGGCGCCTGCTCTGCCGGATGCCGCCATGGTCGACATCGGCGAATCTCATGTTTGGTTGATGCTGCCCGGGCGGCCCTCTACGATTCCCACGTCCCATGACCACGCCGGACTTCATCCACGAGGCGGCCTCCTTAGCGGCGGTGTTCTGGCAGCCCCTGTCCGGACCGCCATCGTTCGTCGCCACGTCCTGCAACAGTGTGTTCACGATCCGCCTCGCCGAGTCTCAGACGGATTCTTACCTCCGCCTGACCGACGCCGATCATCGCACCAAGCCCGAGTTGCTGGTCGAACTCGATTTCGTGAGCCACCTGGCGGCCGGCGGCGCGGCCGTGAGCCGTCCCGTGCCCTCGCGCGACGGGCATGTGTTGCACACGGTCCAGGCCGGCGGCCGCACCTACTTCGCCAGCGTCTTCACCCCGGTCGAGGGTGAGATGCTCCGCTACAGCCCCGAGCCCGAGAATCGCGATCCGCTCCACGCGTGGGGCCGGGCCCTCGGCCAGATCCATCAGCTCGCCGAGCGATACAAGCTTCCCGCCGGCCTGGGTCGCTTCACGTGGTCCTCGGAGCCGGTCATGGCCAACGCCGAGCACCATCTGCCGCAGACCGAGGTCGAGGCCCGACAAGAGCTCCACGCCTTACGTGCCTGGCTGGCCGAAGCCCCACAAGATCCGCGGAGCTTCGGCATGATCCACGGCGACTTCGGCCGCCCGAACTGCCGGCTCGTGGACGGGCGCGTGACGGCCTTTGACTTCGGCGACTGCTGCTACCACTGGTTTGCCTATGACCTGGCCATCATGGTCTACCCCTGCCGTTTTCAGCCACGACCTGAGCGGATGACATACCTGAGCTGGATCACCGAGGGCTACCGCCAGGCACGTCCGCTCGACGAGTTCTGGACCCAGCACATCGGCTATTTCATGCGGCTTCGCGGCCTGTGGATGTTCATCTATCATTGCAGCATCTGGGACCTGTCGAGCCTGACCGACCACCAGCGAGGCTGGTTCGCCCAGATGCGCCAGACGTTCCTCAATCCCATCGACTGGTGACCACGGCCGCCCAATCCCATCTCGCTCGCTCACACTGCCTCGAAGTGCGCGCTGAAGTGCCGCAGGAACCTCGGCTGATACGTGATCCGGTGCCCCCCGATCTTCTCCCGCTCGCGCCACACCTCCTCGATCACCTCGACCAGGTAGTCGAAGTGGCTCTGCGTGTAGACGCGTCGCGGGAACGCCAGGCGCACCAGCTCCAGCGGCGAGGGCTGCTCCCGCCCCTCGGCGTCGAACCGCCCGAACATCACGCTCCCGAGCTCCACCCCGCGCACCCCGCCCGCCAGGTACAGCGCGTTGACCAGCCCGACCCCCGGGTACTGCAGCGACGGCACGTGCGGCACGAACGCCTTGGCGTCGAGGAACACCGCGTGCCCGCCCACCGGCCGCACGAACGGCACGCCCAGCCCCGCCAGCTTCTGCCCCAGATACTGCACCGTCGCGTGCCGGTACACCTGATAATCATGCTCGAGCGCCTCGCGCAGCCCCACCGCGATCACCTCCAGGTCCCGCCCCGCCAGCCCGCCGTAGGTCGGGAAGCCTTCACGCAGGATCAAGAGGTTCTTGAAATCCTCCGCCCACTGCGCGTTCCGGCAGGTGAAGAACCCCCCGATGTTCGCCAGCCCGTCCTTCTTGCAGCTCATCGTCGAGCCGTCCGCGTAAGAGAACATCTCCTGCGCGATCGCCAGCAGCGACTTGTCCTTGTACCCTTCCTCCCGCTCATGGATGAAGTAGGCGTTCTCCGCGAACCGGCAGGCGTCGATCACCAGCGGAATGTCGTGCTTCTTGAGCACCTGCTTAACCCGCCGGACGTTGGCCATCGACACCGGCTGGCCCCCCCCGGTGTTGTTCGTCACGGTGATCATGCAGAAGGGGATCTTCTTCGCCCCGTGCTCCGCGATGCAGCGCTCGAGCTTGCCGATGTCCATGTTGCCTTTGAACGGCGCCTCAAGCCCCGGCCTCAGCCCCTCGTCGCACACCAGGTCCACCGCCTTGGCCCCCACGAACTCCACGTTCGCCCGCGTCGTGTCGAAGTGGCTGTTGCTCGGGATCACGTCCCCGGGCTTAAGGCGCGTGAACGCCAGGATCCCCTCCGCCGCCCGCCCCTGGTGCGTCGGGAAGACGTAGGGCATCCCCGTGATGTCCCGCACCGTCTGCTCAAACCGTTTCCACGACCGACTGCCCGCGTAGCTCTCGTCCCCCAGCATCATCGCCGCCCACTGCTGCGTGGACATCGCCCCCGTCCCGCTGTCGGTCAAGAGGTCGATGCAGCAGTCCTCCGC
>JADZET010000310.1 GCA_020850375.1 Phycisphaeraceae bacterium
TCCGCAAGGACATGTGCCTGCACTTCGGCGCCTTCATCACCGAGAGCAGCGGGCACCTCAGTGAATACCTGCCCTACTACCGCAAGTCCGAGCAGGGCCGCAAGCTCCTGCGCACCCGCTATGAGGGTGGGTCACGCTTCTACGCGACGAACTGGCCCAACTGGCGCAAGTGGAACGACAACGAACGAGAGAAGCTCGTCAAGGGCGAGAAACCCCTGCCCGACGCGCGCTCGTGGGAGTACGCCTCCTGGATCATCGAGGCCCGCGAGAAAGACACCCCCTTCCGCATCCACGGCAACGTCATGAACAAGGCCCCGCAGCGCCATGGCAGCGTCGGCGGTGAGCTGATCACTAACCTTCCGGGGGACGGCTGCGTGGAGGTCGCCTGCATGATCGACCGCAACGGCATCAACCCCACACGCTACGGCGCCCTGCCCGCCCAGATGGCCCACGTCTGCGCCAGCAACATGGCCATGTTCGACCTGGCCGCCACCGCCTGCATCCAGAAGAGCAAGGAGGCCGCCATCCACGCCCTGCTGCTCGACCCGCTCTGCGCCGCCGTCTGCACGCCCGGCCAGATCAAGCAGATGGTCCTGGAGATCTTCGACGCCGAGAAGGATTACCTGCCGGGCTATCGCTAATTCCCGCAGATCAGCCGCAAAACACCAAGAACAGCACGTAGAAAAGCAGAGGACACGGAGCCCGCCACGATCGTTCGTGGCACAACTCCGTGTCCTCTGTGTTCTCCGTGGTGAAACGCTTCCGTCTTACTTCTTCGCCGCCGCCAGGCGCTTCTTGAGGGCCTCGAGCTCCTCGCGGAGGGCCTTGGGCAGCTTGTCGCCGAACTGGGCGTAGTGCTCTTCGATCGTGGGGATCTCGGCAATCCAGCCGTCGACGTCGACCTTGAGCAGCTCAGCCAGGTCCTTCTCGGGGATGTCCAGGCCGGTCAGGTCCAGCGCGTCCTTGGTCGGCAGGTGGCCGATGGGCGTGGTCTGGGCCTTCGCTTTACCCTCGCAGCGTTCGAAGATCCACTTGAGCACGCGGCTGTTCTCGCCGTAACCGGGCCAGAGCCACTTGCCGTCGGCGCTCTTGCGGAACCAGTTGACGTAGAAAATCCTGGGCATCTTGGCCCCGCCCTTGGCGCCGAGCTTGAGCCAGTGGGCGAAGTAGTCGCCCATGTGGTAGCCGCAGAAGGGCAGCATGGCCATCGGGTCGCGGCGGAGCTCGCCGACCTTGCCCGCGGCCGCGGCCGTCTTCTCGCTGCTCATGATCGAGCCCATGAACGTGCCGTGCTGCCACGACAGGGCCTCGTGGATCAGCGGCACGTTGGTCGCCCGGCGGCCGCCGAAGAGGACGGCGTCGATGGGCACGCCCGCGGGGTCCTCCCAGTTCGGGGCGATCACGGGGCACTGCTTGGCCGGGGCGGTGAAGCGGGCGTTCGGATGAGCCGCCTTCTTGCCGCCGGCGGGGGTCCAGTCCTGGCCGTTCCAGTCCTTGAGGTGGGCCGGAGGCTGCTTGGTCATCTCTTCCCACCACACGTCACCATCGTCGGTGAGCGCGCAGTTGGTGAAGATGGAGTTGGACTTGAGCGACTCCATGGCGTTGGGGTTCGAGTCGTAGTTCGTGCCGGGGGCGACGCCGAAGAAGCCGGCCTCGGGGTTAATCGCGTGCAGGCGCAACTGCCCATCACTTCCGGGGGCGAACTTCATCCAGGCGATGTCATCGCCGACGGTCTGGACCTTCCATCCCTTGATCGTCGGGTTCATCATGGCCAGGTTGGTCTTGCCGCAGGCCGAGGGGAACGCCGCCGCGATGTACTTGACCACCCCGGCGGGGCTGGTGAGCTTGAGGATCAGCATGTGCTCCGCCATCCAGCCCTGGTCGCGGGCCATGACCGAGGCGATGCGCAGGGCGAAGCACTTCTTGCCCAAGAGCGCGTTGCCCCCGTAGCCCGAGCCGAACGACCAGATCTCGCGCGTCTCGGGGAAGTGGGTGATGTACTTGTTCTGGGCGTTGCAGGGCCAGGGCACGTCCTTCTGACCCGGCGCCAACGGGGCGCCGACCGAGTGCAGGCAGGGCACGAACTCGCCCTTGTCGCCGAGCACGTCCAGGACCCTCTTGCCCACGCGTGTCATGATGTGCATGTTGGCCACGACGTAGGCGCTGTCGGTCAGCTCCACGCCAATGTGTGCGATCGGCGAGCCGACCGGGCCCATGCTGTAGGGGATCACGTAAAGGGTCCGGCCCTTCATGCAGCCGGTGAAGAGCTTGGTCAGCGTCGCCTTCATCTCGGCCGGGTCGGCCCAGTTGTTGGTCGGGCCGGCGTCATCCTTGCTCTTGGAGCAGATGTAGGTCCGGTCCTCGACGCGGGCGACGTCGGCCGGATCGGACCAGATCAGCACGCTGTTGGGCTTCTTGTCCTGGCCCAGCCACATGGCCGTGCCGCTCTGGACCATCAGGTCGAGCATCCGCTGATACTCGTCCTTCGAGCCGTCGCACCAGACCACCTGGTCGGGCTGGCACATCTTGGCCATCTGGTCGACCCAGGCCAGCAGCTTCGCGTTCTTGGTCATACTCGTACCCTTGGCGGTGGCGGTCGTCATCGTCGGGTCCCTTATTTGGGGAAGGTGGAGTGAATTGTTCGTTGGCTCGCCCCGTGGCGGTCTCGGCCGTGCTTGTGCACACCGCCGTCGGAGCCCAGTCCCATCCCTTCACTCATATCATACGAAAAACACTTTTTTGTTCAACTTGGCCCGTGTGAAGAGGCCGGAACACGTCCAGCCCGGGCCTTGTGAACTCTATCGACCGTCCGGTGTGAAATCTTGCCCGGCCGGCGATTTCATGTCCCCTCCCGATAAGACGCTCACGCACGCAGCGCCCAGGCCGCGTCGGCCAGCAGCAGCCCCGTGACCACCCCCCCACTCCGCACACCCGCCAGCCCCGCCGCCACGTCGTGCAACTGCTGCTCGGCGAGCATGAGCGTATCGGTCGTCGCGGCAAAAACATGCAGGCCCCACGGTTCATGCGTCGTGTGGTCCGGCTGGGTGTTGCGAAGGTGATGCTCAGCCACTTCGGCCATGCGAATGCGCCGATAGTCCGTCGGACACAGACGCACGACGTGCCCCAGGGCGTGCAGGCCCGTTAGCTCGCGATACGTCCAGGCGTCGAGCGAATCGTCGACCGACATCGCGTGCAGCGCCCCGTCCTCGCCGGGCTGATCGAGGATCGCGTCAATGAGCGATTGAGCGTCCTCGACGGATTGCTGGGCCTCGAGCGCCACCATCGCGGACCACAGGCTCACGCTCACGTCGCCGACCTGTCCGTCACGTACGTGCTGCTCCGCGTGCCGGGCCAGCGGGCTCAGCCCCGCCAGCGGTCCCATCGCCGACAGTTGCAGGTGCGCCACCAGCAGGCCATAGACGGGACGAATCGCCCGACCTTGTGCCGTCCGTAATGCGCGGGCCGCTCGGGACAGATCCATCTCCAGGGCCGGCCCCGTCTCGCCCAGCAGCTTCCGCGCCGCGGGCAGCCCCACCTCCTCCCAGGTCCCCGACGTTCGCCCAATAAAATCCCCCAGCGCTCGCCGCGCCAAATCCGCGATCATCGGCAACAATACACGCTCGGACGCATCCATCCCCTTGATCCTACTAGGAGCACGCCCCGCATGGCCACGTGGACCCCCCTCGGCAAAGCCTCCGACTTCCCCCCCGGCACCCAGGTCGGCCTGACCGTCGGGGACAAACCCCTGGTACTGATCAACCTCGATGGCCAGTTCGTCGTGATCTCCAACGTCTGCCCCCACGCGGGCATGCCGCTCGAGGACGGCGAGGTCCGCCACGGCAAGATCACCTGCCCCTACCACGGCTACACCTTCTGCCTCGACACCGGACGCAACGCCGACTTCCCCAATGACGAGCCGCCCGTGCGCAAGTACCCCACACGCGTGGAGAACGGCGAGCTCCAGGTCCAGATCGAGGCGTGACGCAGCCAGGCGAAGGACCCGTCTCCAGTCAACGCGTGCTCCTACTTGTAGAATTGTCGTCTCACACTCCCTACCCGCCCCCCATCCGAGCCCGCCATGCCCAGCAACGCCCAACTCGACTTCCTCGCCGCCGACGCACCCAACGCCCTGGAGCGCCTCAAGGCCCTGGTGAGCATCCCCAGCGTCAGCGCCGACCCCGCCTACACCCCGCACGTGCACGAGGCGGCCCAGTGGCTCCGGCAGACCCTGTCTGACCTCGGCCTCGACGCCCACGTCATGCCCACCGACGGCCACCCCGCCGTCGTCGCCACGACCCCCGCGAGCCTTTGCTGCGCGCCCGCGGACACGCCGGGGTTCCTGTTCTACGGCCACTACGACGTGCAGCCGCCGGACCCGGTGGACCTCTGGACCACGCCGCCCTTCACGCCGACGATCCGCGACGGCTGCCTCTTCGCCCGCGGCGCCAGCGACGACAAGGGGCAAGTAAGCTGCTTCCTCCAGGCCCTGCGGGCGTGGATCAAGACCACGGGGAAATTGCCCGTCCCGGTGACCGTGCTGATCGAGGGCGAGGAAGAGTGCGGCAGCGTCGGCCTGGGCCCCTTCCTCAAGCGGCAGCGCGAGCTCCTGACCCGCGGCAACACCTTCGTGCTCGTCTGCGACACGCGCTCGTGGGACATCGACGGCGTCTGCACCCCGGCGGTGACCTACGCCCTGCGCGGCCTGGTCTACTTCGACATCCAGCTCCACGGCCCGACCCGCGACCTGCACTCGGGCGTCTTCGGCGGCACCCTGGCCAACCCCGCCACCCTGCTCGCCCGCGTCCTGGGCCGGCTCTTCGACGATCAGAACCGCGTGACCATCCCAGGCTTCTACGACGGCGTCGCGCCCGTCACCGACGAGGAGCGCGCCCGCTGGGCGAAACTGGGCTTCAGCGAGAAGGAATTCCTCGCCGAGGCCGGCGTGACCGTGCCCTTCGGCGAGGCCGGCTTCACCACGCTCGAACGTAATTGGGTCCGCCCGGCGTGCGACGTCAACGGTCTCTATGGCGGCTACCAGAAGGCCGGCGCCAAGACGGTCATCCCCACCTTCGCCGGGGCCAAGGTCAGCTTCCGCCTCGCGCCCGGACAGGACCCGACCCGCATCGCCCGGAGCTTCGAGCAGTGGCTCGGCGCCCAGGACGTCGGCGGTTGTCAATGGAAATTCCAGCAGTTCGGCGAGGCATGCCCCGTGCAGACACCGACGGACCTGCCCGCCATGGCGGCCGTGAGGCGGGCCACCAAGGCCGTCACCGGCCATGAGCCGGCCATGATCCGCGAGGGAGCGACCATCCCCGTCGTGGCCGAGTTCAGGCAGATCCTCGGCCTGGACACGATCCTGCTGGGCTTCGGCCGCGAGGAAGACTGCGCCCATTCGCCCAACGAACGGTTCCGGCTGGCGAACTTCGAGCTCGGCTATAAGACGCTGACACTGCTCTTGGGCGAGCTGGCAAAAGCGTAGCAGGTCATTCTGACGATAACTTCCGAGGAGCCGGCGCCCGGGATATCATGCCGGCGTCCGCTTCTCCGGAGGATCATGTCTTGGCTGAGCCTCAACCGGAAGTCTGGGACAGCCCCGAAGTGCTCGAGCAGGAGACCTACCGCCTGCTCCGCTCGCTGCGCGACGAGGGGCCGATGGCCGACGACCACGTCGACCGGTTCTGCCTGCGGGTGTCGGAGCTGGCGTCGATGCTGCGTGACCAGGACCGCACCGCCCTGTCGATGAACACAGCCGAGGCCCTGTCTCAATTCCTGGCCGACGAGGGCGCGTCCAAGCCGCTGGCCGACTCGATCAAGGATTGGCGCAAGCAGACGTCGATCACCCGCTGGTCGTTCAAATGGGGGGGCCTGCCCCCGAGCCTGCACTCGCTGGCCATGCGGAGGCGCGCCGTCCTGCTCCAGCACACCCAGCAGCTCGGCTGGATCCAGCGAGCCGCGCCGGAACAACCCTGGCACGTCACACCGGCGGGACTGGCAGCGGTCAATGAGGTTGACGGGCAGTAGCGATCGTTTTCACGCCGGCGAGGACGCTTCCGGGGGCACTTCCGGGGGCACTTCCGGGGGGCCCGGCTCGCGCGGGGCGTTGTACCAGATGTCCAGCCCCTCACGCTTCTGCAGCACGCTATCACCCTCGCGGGCCATGCGACGCATCAGCGCGAAGTAATGCCCCATCGTGTACGCCCGGGCCTTGCGGCCGGAGGTCGTCACGCGCTGACGAAGGATCGTGAACCGGCCGAATCGCTTGATCCCCCGGCTGAAAACCAGTTCCTCGCTGGCGAAGTAACGCCGGTCGAACCCGCCGAGCGCCCCGAACGCCTCACGCCTTACGAAGATGAAACACCCCGCCGCCCACCGCCGGGTGATCGAGACGATGTTCCACAGCCACACCACCACCGTCGCCGAGACGGGCACCGGCCCCTCCATGTGCACCAGGGCCCCCCCCGCCGTGCCGCCGCTGTCGAGGAATCGCAGGGCCGCTCGCAGCGTCGCCCCCGGGAGCAGCGTGTCGGCGTCCACAAAAACAAACACGTCCCCCTTGGCCACCGCCGCCCCGGCGTTGCGCACGGCCGCGATCTGACGCAGATTGACCGGCAGCACCTCCGCCCCCTTCTGCCGGGCGATCTCGGCCGTGCGGTCGGTCGAGGCGTCATCGACCACGATCACCTCGCACGCACGGCGTCCACCCGGCACAGCCTCAGCGATCGCGGCCTCAAGCTGGTCGAGCGTCCGGCCGATCAGCGCCTCTTCGTTGTGGGCGGGGAGGATGAAGGAAATCATGGCGATATCGTCGCGATGAACATAGGGCATTAGGATCAGGCCGGCAGACGCTCGAGCTCCTTGCCCACCGCCGCCATCAGCGGGGCGACGGTCTTGGCGGAGAACTCGAACTTCGCGCCGGCGGCCTCAAACAGTTCCGGCAGCGGGCGCGTGCCCCCCAGGGCCAGGCCGGCCTTGTATTTCCGCAGCGCGTCGGCTGCGTCCTTCTGGTAGTTGAACCAGACCTGCAGCGCCCCGAGCTGGGCGATGCCGTATTCGATGTAATAGAACGGCATGCCGAACAGGTGAAGCTGCCGCTGCCATCGCGTCCGGCGAACGGCCTCGTGGTCGGTCCAGTCCACCAGGGGGCTCGAGAACCGGCTGGAAATCCTCAGGAACGCCTCGTGCCGGGCGTCGGCGCTCGCCGCCTCGGACGGGTGCGTGTAGAGCCAGTGCTGGAACTGGTCGATGGTGGCGATCCAGGGCAGCAGACGGATCACGCCCTCGAGGTGCGTCCGCTTGGCCCGTTGGGCGTCATCCGAGGCGTAGAACGCGTCGAGGTAGTCATCCGCCAGCAGCTCCATCGACATCGACGCGACCTCGCAGAACTCCAGCGGGGCTGAGTGCAGGAAGATCAGCTTCTCGCCACGGGCCGCCAGGGTGTGGAAGGCATGCCCCGCCTCGTGCAGGAGCGTCTCGACGTCGCGGTGCAGGCCGGCGGCGTTCATGAAGACGAAAGGCTGACGCTTGACCTCGAGCGTCGCCTGAAACCCGCCGGGCCGTTTGCCCTTGCGACTCTCAAGGTCCAGGCAGTTCGTGTCGCGCAGGCTCTGGAAATCCTCAGCCAGATCGGGACTGATCCTCCGCAGCACAGCCTGCGTCTTTTCGACAAATCCCGTGATGTCCGCCGGATCGAACGGCCGCAGTGGCGCCCGGCCCAGCGGGTCCACGGCCAGGTCCCACGGTCGCAGCCTGTCGACGCCCAACTGGGTCCGACGCTGCTCATCCATCGCCCGCACCACGGGCATGCAGGTCTTCTCCACCGCCTCAGCAAAGCGGTGGCAGTCGTCCGGCGTATAGTCGAATCGCTTCTTGCTCACCCAGGCGTAATCGCGGTAGTTGGCGTGCCCGGCGTTGGAGGCGATCTTGGCGCGAATCGTCAGCAATTCGCCGAAGATCCCGTCGATGGCCGCCACGTCCTGCGCCCGTCGCTTCTCGGCCAGCTCCCACGTCTCCTGCCGCACCGCCCGGTCCGTCTCCTCGCCGAAGCGGGCGATCTGCTGCATGGTGTACGTCTGCCCCCGGTAGTCCACCGTCATCTGGGCGCAGAGTTTGTTGTACTGCGTGACGAGCTTGGTGGTCTGCGTCTGCAGCGGGATGTTCTCCTGGCGGAAGATGTCCACGTCCGCCTGCCATTCCCGGGCCATGATGGCGAACTTCTTCTCCCGCAGGCTCGCGCGGTGCGGGCTGGCCAGGAACTTCTTTTGGAGCTCGAACACCGCCGGCTTGACGTGCGGCTCGACTTGTTCAACGAAATCGAGATACCGCTTCTCGATCGCCGCGTCGTCGGCGTGGCAGGCGTTGTCGATGTAGAGCCGCGTGCCGTGCTCGTCGACGACGGCCGCGAGGTCCGACAGATCCGTCAGCCATTGCTGCAGACCCGCCGTAGAAGTGATCTCGCTCGCCGCCAACTGCTGGAAGTAAGGCTCGATGCTGGACCACGTCGAGCAGTCCAGATCCGCCGGAACAAAGGGCTTCTTCCGAGAAGTCGTGGGCATGAGCTCACCTTGAAAAACCGGCGTTACTTCCGGGGGCGTTTGGTGATTAAACCTTCGTGCCGTGCTTGAGGCCGCGGACCTTCATCGGCAGGCCGAAGAGGTCGATGAAGCCGCGCGCGGCCGTCACGTCGTAGCCGTCCATGGCGAAGCTGGCCAGCTGGGTGTCGTAGAGGCTGTTGGGGCTGGTGGCGCTGACGGCCTGCGCGCGGCCTTTAAACAGCTTGACCTTGGCCGAGCCGGTGACCAGCAGGTTGGCCTGGTCGATGAAGGCCTGCATCGCCTCGCGCAGCGGGTGGAACCACTGGCCGTAGTAGA
>JADZET010000311.1 GCA_020850375.1 Phycisphaeraceae bacterium
AGGCGAGGCTCTGGCTGGCGGGATCGGTCCGGGCGGTGAGCGTGACGTCCGAGAGCGACAGGCCGTTGAGCTTCGGATCGCCGTGCAGGGACAGGCGGTCGAGGCTGAGCGTCAGGCCGGCCTCGAGGGCGTCGGGGGTGAACTTCCCGATCGGGGCCTGGAGCTTCTGAACGCTCAGGCTCAGACGGGGCGGCTGCCGCGTGTCGACCAGGGGCGCATAGGTCGCCAAGGCGGGGAAACGACTGCTCAGCGAAGCGAGCAACTCCTGCGAAAGGACAATCGAGCCGACCGGGCCGGGCTCGAGGGTGAATGCCTTGCCGTCGGTGCCGGCGCTGAGCGTCCAGGGCTCGGGCAGGCGGGGCGTGGCCAGGCTGGCGCGGAGCTGCATGTTCGCGGGCTGGAACGTCTGATCCGCCATGCGTTGCAGGTCGCCGCTGACCTGACAGGTGACGTCCGCACTGGCGCCCAAGAGGTCCGGCAGGAGGTTCGACAGGCCCGCGAGCTGGTCCGCCAGCACCACGGGCAGGCCCTTGGCGGAGAGGTCGGCGGTGACGGACCAGTCCCGCGAAGGCCCCGTGGCAGGGCCTGGCCCCCCACCGGCCGGGGTCATCCGCGCCTGGGCGTCGAGCCGCCCGGCCTGGCCGGACTGCTGGGTCTGGGCAACAAGCGTGGCCTCGATCGTCTGCGTCGCGCCATCCGCCGCGATCACGAGACGCGTGCCGTTGATCGTGGTCTCACCGAGACGGGTGTCGGACCAGCGCAGCGTCGTGTTCGACACCGCCAGGAGCGCGCGCAGGTTCGCCTGTTCGACCTCGAAGCCTTGGGCGTTGCGGGGGATCCTGCCCTGCTCGACGATCAGACGCAATTCCAAGGGCTTGTGAATCTCCGCCCTGGGCCGGCCGATCTGAGCGCCGGCGGTGAGCTTGGCCCAGGCCGCGGACGTCACACCCAGGGCAACCACGGACTCGGGCCCGAGGACCAGGGCGTCGGGCGTCACGTCGGCGCTGAGTTTCGCCCCGAAAGTCTCGCTGCGTGCGTCGAGCACGGCGTGCAGGTCATCCAGGGCGCCGGTCACCTCCGCCTTGCCGTGAAGGACCGGCCCGAGCAGGGCCAGCAGCCTGCCGCCCCCGCCCACGATCTGGTCCAGGGCGCCCACGGGCACGTCCGCCAGCTCAGCCCTCAGGTGCGGCTTCGCGACTGCAAGGGTCAGTCGACCCTGAGCGTCCAGGGCGTCGTCGATCGTGCCCTGAACACTCACCTTGCCCGTCTGGCCGTCATACGTGAGCGAAGTCACGAGGTCGGCTTTGATCTGCGCGGCATTCCGGGCGTCGAGGTCAAGGGCGAAGTTCTTCACCTCGGCGGGCGGCATGTTCGGTGCTTCGAAGCTCAGCTGGGCATCCTTGACCGACAGACGGACGCGGGGAAAGCCGGCCGGCTCCTGAGTCGAGAGCTCGGTGGGCCCGACCGGCGAGGCGTTCAGGCCCAGGGCCTTGTCCAGGTTTGTCACGCCGGACTCGTCCTGCACGATCCGGCCGCGAAGGCCCTGCAGATTGATCTGTCCTAGGTCCTCGCCGCCGCGCAGCACGCCCAGGAGGCTCAGGCCCGGGGCATCCAAGGTGTCGAGGTGGACCACCGATTGACCGGCCGGGTCGAGCAGCTCCACCCCGGAGAGGTGCGTCCCGCCGAGCCAGCCGATGGACAGGTCGTTGATCTTGACCGAGCCGGGCAGTGAACGGTCGACCACCGAGAGCACCAGGCTCGTGCCCGGCCCGCTGCTGACGAGCGACGGCAGCAGCAAAACCAGCCCCAGCAGGATCAGCACCAGGGCGAGGAGCATCCGCAGCCACCGTCTGCCTCGGCGCGGGGGTTGAGCGGACGTGGAGGCGTGCTCAGGACCGCCGGGGGCAGCGGGTGTGTCACTCATGGCTTGATCCTCGGTTGAGGGGATACACCATCATAGATCAACGCCAGCCCCGTCGTGTGATTGCGGCAGGCGCTTGCGCCGATGAGCCTATAACCGCCGGCCAATACCAAAAAGTCACTCTGTGCCGCGCCTCGCACCGATGCCGTAGGAGCGAACGACCACGCGTTCCTCGATTCTCGAGCCATCCCAGGGCAACCCCTTCTGGGATGGCTCGTTTTTTTTCTTTGGCGGGACAGCGTGAACAGCGTCCAAGACGTTCGGCAACGATGTGAGCCTCAGGTCAAGGCCGGACGCCTCACGCCTGGGTGACGCTGGGCGCCTCGGCCGGCAGTTCCTCCGGCGAGAGAGCTGCGCCGCACTCGGGGCAGACCGGCGCGGTGAGATGGTGCAGCAGGTAGTCGCACTTAGGGCAGCGCGGCTCCTCGATCTTGACCTCGATCTTGAGCTTGCAGCGGGCGCAGCGGCCCGGGCCGGTCGGCAGGGTCTGTTCGAGCTGGCAACGCGGGCAGGTCAGGCGGATCTCGAGCTTCGTCGACTGCACGCCCTCGTCTTTCTCCAGGCCGTGGATGCGGTAGAGGACCGGCACGGCCAGCGTGCCCAGGGCGTCGAGGATGCCGACGATGCCCAGGGTGCGGAGGGACAGACCATCATCCATGTCAAAGACCAAGGCGATAGATGCCAGGGCGGGCATCAACAGGGCGATGAGGATCGCCGCCTGACGGATGATCGCGTAGCGCCCAGCGGGGAACGATGTCAACGACAGCAATCCCGCCTGGGGCAAGGCATACGTCCAGAAGCCGCAGATCAGTCCGGTCTTGAGGACGGCATCGAGGACCTCATTTCGCCAGTAGATGTTCCTGGGCATCCAGATGATAAAACACCAGGCGAGGACGCCAAGAACCGCGATGACCACGGCGATGAGCATCGCCGGCCGCCACGTCCTGCGTTCGAGCACGAACGCGGCCCCCAGGGCGCTGATGCTGAACAAGCCCACGGCGAAGGCGGTTCCGAGCGTCTGCTCGACGATCTGGCCCCGCATGTTCAGCAGCAGCACCAGCACGCCGAGCGTCGCGGCGGTGCTGGCCGAGGCGATGATGCACCAGAGGAAGGCGCGTTTGAGTGACATGGCACGATTTTAACCATGCCGCCTCGAAGCGCATAGCGTGTTCCGTAGCGTTCGCTGGATTTTTCGCCGATTCGTCCGCCGCTACAGCTTCGCCGCCGCCAGGGAAGCCAGATCGCTGCGCTCGCTCTTGACCAGCAGGACGTGCCCGACCATCCGTTCGCCCTTGAGCTGCTCGACGCAGTAGGACAGGCCGTTGGAGGACGAGTCGAGGTAGGGGTTGTCGATCTGGCCGACGTCGCCGGTCAGGACGATCTTGGTGCCCTCGCCGACGCGCGAGACGATGGTGCGGACCTCGTGCGGCGTGAGGTTCTGGGCCTCGTCGACGATGATGAACTGATTGGGGATCGACCGGCCGCGGATGTAGGTCAGCGGTTCGAGCACCACCTTGCCCGAGTCCATCAGCTCGGTGATGCGGTTCTCGGGCG
>JADZET010000312.1 GCA_020850375.1 Phycisphaeraceae bacterium
GCTGGACCATCAGCCCCGCCCCCAGGGCCTTGAGGAACGTGCCCGGCTCGCCCGAGCTGAGCGAGAAGCCCACGATCAGGCAGATCACCGCCACCACCTGCAGCGCCAGGGCCACGATGTGCCGCGGTCCGAAGTCGTCCCCCCGGTCACGCTGGTGGCGGAGCTCCTGGAGGATCTCCCGCAGGGTCGTGCCCACGTCGACCTGCCCCGTCGCCGGCGTCGGCACAGGTTCTTCCGGCGTGTCCTGACTCGGCCCGCCCAATGGCAGGCTGCGCGCGGGCGTCGGTGTGGCAACCACGGGCGGCGATGCGGTTGGAGGCGTCGGCGCGACCGGCGCCGGCGCGGGCTCCGCCGGTTCAACCACCGCCGCCCCGGACGCCTGCTGCATCTGCGCCACCGCCTGGCGGATCTTCGCGTCGCGGGCCTGCTGCTCCTCTAAACGCTCATGGGCCATCTTGACCCGGTTGACGCTGTCGCGATTCCGGGCGTCGGGGTGAACCTCCGGCCGGCGCTGCTGAGCGATGATCCGCGCCGCCTCGGTCAGCGACCGGCAGACGAAGTCCGGCTCAACCTTGCTCGACCCCGCCCTCTGGGCATCGGACGCGCCGTCGCCCTTGGGGTCCGTCAAGAGGATCGTCCGCGTTCCCGCGGCCGCGCCGGCCTCGATGTCGCGCAACTGGTCGCCGATCGTCCAGCTCTGGCTCAGATCCAGCTCCATCTGCCGGGCCGCCTCGAAGAGCATCCCCGGCTGCGGCTTGCGCCAGGGGTGCTCTTTCTTGTACGCCGGGAGCTTGGCCTCGGGATGGAACGGACAGAAGTAATAACGGTCGATCTTGCCGCTGCTGGTGGCCTCGACCAGCTCGCTGATCTTGCGATGAACCGCCTGGACGTCCTGCTCGGTGTACTTGCCGCGGGCCACGCCGCCCTGATTCGAGACGACCACGATCTTGTAGCCCAGTCCGCGCAGCGACGCGATCGCCGGGGCCGCCCCGCGCAGCAGCTTGACCTGCGCCGGGTCGCCGAGGTCGCCGTCGTTGTCGATCAGGGTGTTGTCACGGTCCAGAAAAACTGCAGCGTCCATGGCCGCTCAGAATACCACGCCCACTCGCCTGTGCCCAAAATCTCACGCCCCGGCCAGCCTCGTCCGCACCACGCCCAAGGTCTCAGCCACCGCCCGCTCGAGCTGGTCATTGACCACAAAGGCGTCGTACACCCCGCACACCCGCGCCTGGGCCATCTCGGCCTGGGCACGTGAAAATCGCTTCTGGATCGTCGCCTCGTCCTCACGCCCCCGGCTGCGCAGCCTCTCCAGCAGTGTCCGCGGCGTCGGCGGCAGAATAAAGACCCCCAGCATCGGCTGGCCGGCCAGGTTCTTCTTGACCTGGATCGCCCCCTGCACGTCGATCTCCAGCAGGATCGTCCGCCCCTGGGCGATCGCCCGCAGGACCGGCTCCCTGGGCGTGCCGTAGCAGTTGCCGAACACCTCGGCCGACTCGAGGAAATACCCCGCCTCCCGCCGCCGGCGGAACTCCTCCACGCTCACGAACTCGTAGCGCTTGCCCACGGTGTCCTGGTCCGAACTCGGCCGCGTGGTCACCGAGATGCTCAGCTCCGCGCCGAGTTGCTCGAGCACCCGCCGGGTGATCGTGCTCTTGCCCACGCCCGACGGGCCGGAGATCACCAGCAGCAGCCCCCGCCTCGCCGGCCTGCTCGTCGAGGTGGCCTGGCTCATGGCGCCGTCGGCTCCGTCGCGCCGCGCGGCTGGGCGGAGGTCACCAGGAAGAGACTCGCCATCCGCACCGCCAGCCCGTGGGCGACCTGCTTGAGGATCGCGCTGTGCGGCCCGTCGGCCACCTCGGAGTCGATCTCGATCCCGCGGTTCATCGGCCCGGGGTGCATCACCACCGTCCGCTCGCGTGCGAGCTTGATCCGCCGGGTGTTGAGCCCGAAGAATTTCTGGTACTCGCGCAGGCTCGGCAGGGCCTGGCCCTCGATGCGCTCGAACTGGATGCGGAGCATGTTGATCACGTCGACCCCGGGGATCACCTTGTCGAAGTCCGTCGACAGCTCGCAGCCCATCTCCGCGAAGGCCGAGGGCAGCAGCGTCGGCGGACCGACCAGCACGACCTTGGCCCCGAGCTTTAAAAGGGCGTGGATGTTCGACCGGGCCACCCGGCTGTGGGCGATGTCGCCGACGATCGCCACCCGCAGATCTGTGAGGTCGAAGTCGTCGCGCTCGAAGTGCTTGGCCACCGTGTAAGCGTCGAGCAGGCCCTGCGTCGGGTGCTCGTGCTGCCCGTCGCCGGCGTTGAGGACCGAGCACTGCACCGACCGGGCGAGCTGGTGCACCGCGCCGCTGAGGCTATGCCGGCAGACGATCACGTCCACCCCCATGGCCTCGATGTTCCGCGCCGTGTCGCGCAGCGTCTCGCCCTTGGACACGCTCGAGCCCTTGGCCTCGAAGTTGATCACGTCGGCCGACAGCCGGCTGGCGGCGAGGTGGAAGCTCGTCCGCGTCCGCGTCGAGTCCTCGAAGAAGAGGTTGACCACCACCTTGCCCCGCAGGGCCGGCACCTTCTTGACGCTCCGCGTGCTGATGTCCTCGAACCCCCGCGCCGTCTGGAGCAGGAACCGGATGTCCGCGGCGGAGAGTTCCTCGATCCCCAGCAGGTGCTGATGCGTCCAGACGTGTTGGCTTGTCGTTGGCATGCGGATCGGGCCTTGGGTCAGTCCTGATTCATTTTCTACCACGGAGGACACAGAGACCACGGAGAAGACACGGTGAACCGACGGCCGCGCTATTGATCTTCATTCTGTCTGACTCTGCCTTCTCGCTCCGTGCCCTCTGTGTCCTCCGTGGTGAAATGCTTCTATTTCTCGGCCTGGATCTCGATGGCGTCGCGATCATCCGTCGGCCGCAGCCTGACGGCCACCTTGCGTTCGGGTCCAACCTCGCTGCCGAGCTTCAGCCCCACCTGGTCAGCCGCGATCGGCAGCTCGCGTCCCCCGCGATCGACCAGCACGGCCAGCCACACGCGCCGCGGCCGGCCGAAGTCCATGAGCAGCTGCATCGCCGCCCGCACGGACCGACCCGTCATGAGCACGTCGTCGACCAGCACCACGTCCAGGTCGTCCAGGCCGAAGGGGATCTCGGTCGTCCGCACCACCGGCTGGGTGGCCGCGTTCGAGAGGTCGTCGCGGTAGAGCGTGATGTCCATGGTCCCGACGTGCGTCGGGTTCAGCTTCTTGGCCAATCGCTCAGCCAGCACGTCGCCGCGGCTGAGCAGCCCGATCAGCGCCCACTGGCCGCCGTCGGCCCCCGGCAGATCGCGGGCGATGGCCCTGGCGAGCTGGTCAATCAGCTCGTCGACCTTCTTCGCGTCGGCGATGATTTCACTTGCGGGGGGGGCCATGGCTCAGCATGGTAACTCAGGCCGGCCCAGCCTCCAAACCCGCCGCCGATCGCCACTTAGACCCGCACGTACACGTCGTAGCGGTAGATCAGCTTCATCGCCTGTTTCCCGCCGGGCGCCACCTCGACCCGCCAGGTCAGCCTCGCCCGGCCGTTGACCCCTCTCAGGCCCACGGGAAGCTGCACCATCTCCGCCTGGTCGGGCTTGTTCGGCACGCTGCCGGTCAGCAACTTGCTCACCCGCACGGTCACCGGCTCAGCCTTGAAGTTGGTCATCTCAAGCTCGCCCTCGATGGTCACCAGGTCATAGGGGTGGCCGTAGAAGCTCGCCGCGTTGCGCTGGCGGGAGATCTCGCGTTCCTGCATCGTGGCCTTGACGTTGAGCGCCTGGGTGACCTTGAGCTCGGTCGTCCCGCCTGTCGGGGTGTAAGCGACCATGCCCTGCCCGAGCAGGCGCCCATCGGCCACCACCAGCGCCGCCGCCGTCGTCCAGGGCTGCTCAGTAAAGTTGGTCAGCTTGACCGCGTGCCAGACGATCTGTGGCTGCTCGGCCAGCTTGTCCTGGTAGGACTCGCGGTCGATCAGGTCCGGCACGTCCCAGGTGTAGAGGTGCTCGTACGGCACATGGGCGTCGATCAGCGGGTAGTAACCGCGCTCGCCGCGCTCAAGCGTGATCTTGCCGAGCTTGTAGTAGTAAAGATCCTCCGCCTGCTCGCCGGGTGTGGCCGGCTGTAACGGCTCGGGCATCGACCAGACCTGCATCTCGCGCCCGGCATACCCCCCCGCTCGCTGCTGAAGCATCACGGAGTTGGACATCAGGTCACTCGATTCGCCCCTGCCCGTCTCACGAACCTGGGCCAGCAGCGCGTCGAGCGGGAACGGCGAGAGCATGCTCGACACCCCGGCGTAGGGCAGGTTCGGGTAGCCGGCCACCAGCTCGATGTCCACGTCCTTGAGGTCCATCAGGTCGTTGACCACCACCACGTTGGCTGAGAAGCGAGCCTGCTCGGCGTCGCTGACATCCACCAGATAGCTCGGCGACCAGGCGATCCCGCGGGCAAGGTAGTGCAACGCAACGCTCATCTCGCGCGGCTCAGCCTTGCTGGGCACCTTCTGCACGTCGAACCGCAGGACGCTCTGGCCGAAGCCCGGCTTCATGGACGTGTCGCCACCCTCGTCCTTGAATCGCACCTGTTCGACCTGCTGCACGGGCAGCACGCGCACGCCCTGGTCGTCGCGGAGCGTCAGCACACGTCCCGGCCACGAGTAGATGTTCGGCCGCGTGGAGCCGGCCCGTTCGAGCGGGATCTCGCGCGGCCCGACCGGCGTCGCTCCGGCGCCGACGGACAGGATCTCCGCCTCGACCCACTGCTTGTCAATCAAGAGCTCGACCCGTCGGCCGACACACATGCCCAGCACCTCGGCCAGCGAGGATGCACACCCCATCGGCAGCCCCTCGCCCGCCCCGGCCCCTGTGAGCTTGACGTCTTTGAGTATCAGCCCCGGACCTCCATCCCACGTCAGCCAGAAGCTGCCGTAGAGCGCCTCGGGCGCGGGCGATAGCTCATACACCCCCGCCCGAGCGGGCCGGTCGATCCGGCTCTCGACCACCCCCACGCCGTTCTTGAACATCGCCACCCGCGTCGGCTGGGCCGTCACGGCCGTGACCGACGCCGCTTGCTCCCCCACCGCGAGCCCCGCGCCCCACACCATCGCCGCCGCCATGAACCCCGTTGCCGTGCGTCGCATCATGGCCGTTCTCCTAGGGATGTGTTCGTCGACGCCCACCAATATAAAGAGCCCGGCAGCCTTGCGCTACCGGGCATATGCCTGTCTGAGCTATATTCCCGCGTGCCGACCCAACCCCTACAGCAGCATCTCCGCGATCTGCACCGCGTTCAGGGCCGCGCCCTTGCGCAACTGGTCGCCGCAGACGAACATGTCCAGGCCGCCCGCGCCGAGGCCCTGCTGGCTGATGTCCTCGCGGATCCGGCCGACGTAGACGTCGTCCTTGCCCGAGGCGTCCAGCGGCGTGGGGAAACGGTTGGCCGCCCGGTCGTCGATGATCGACACGCCCGGGGCCTTGGCCAGGATCTCCTTGGCCTCGGCGGCTGAGAGCGGCTTTTCGAGCGTGAGGTTGATGCTCTCGGCATGGGCCCGCATCACCGGCACGCGCACGCACATCGCCGAGATCCGGACCTTGTCATCGGACCAGATCTTGTGCGACTCGCGGGTCATCTTGTTCTCTTCCTCGTTGTAGCCGTTGTCCTGGATCGACGCGTTGTGGCTGAAGAGGTTGAAGGCGTACTGCTGCTTGAAGATGTTGCAGGTCGGCGCCTTGCCCGCCAGCACCTCGCGGGTCTGCTCCTCGAGCTCCGCCATCGCCGCCGCCCCGGCGCCGCTGGCGGCCTGGTAGGTGCTGACCACGACGCGCTTGACGCCCACGGCCTTGCGGATCGGCGTCACCGGCACGAGCATGATGATCGTCGAGCAATTCGGGTTGGCGATGATCCCGCCCTTGCCGAGCTTCCAGCCCTTGATGGCCTCGGGGTTGACCTCGGGCAC